>CAZJNB010000307.1:0-2493 GCA_964547385.1 uncultured bacterium | reverse complement strand
CTCGACTCCGCCCTCGACCGTTACGCCGACGGCGCGATGGTCGCGGGCGCTATTATTTACCTCGTGCGGACGCCGCCGCCCTTTCCCCTCGCGGTCCCGGCAGTCCTGGCCGTCGGCTTCTTGGCCCTCGTCGGCGCCAACCTCGTGAGCTACACCGGCGCCCGCGCGGGCGAGCTGGGCGTCGCGCTCGGGCGCCCGACGCTCGCGAGCAAGGGGACGCGGACGACGGCGCTGGTGCTCGGCGCCCTCGCCTCGGCGCTGTGGCCGCCGGCGCCCTTCCTCGCCCTCGGCTATATTGCCCTCCACGCCAACGGCGCCGCGGCCTATAGGATAATTAAAGCCGTTCAACAACGTTAGCTTTTTGCCCTCGGCGGCGCCGCCGCCAAACAACGGCGCCTGCGACATCTTTTTTCTCTTGGCGGACACGCAAAAATAATCTATAATCTATTAGATGGGAGTTTTATAAGGTAACCGGCGCCGGCACTACCCGGCGCCCCGAACCGAGGCGATCGTATGAAGAGGTTGATACCTATTGGAGTAGCGATACTTATCGCGGCGCCGGCGGCGTTCGCAACAGCACCGCCGCCGCCGGGCTTCGCCGATTGGCCGCTGGAGCTCAACGCCGACCACGTCTTCTGCGGCAAGAAGGACGGCACCGTCCCGGCCCCGTCCCGGGTGACGCCGAATTACGACGTCCGCAAATACGTCATCGCGATGACGATAGACGACGGCAACCAGACGGTCGATGCGACGACGACGGTCCGCGTCAAGAGCAAAGAGGCGGGCCTGACGCAAATGAGCCTCGACCTCACCGACGACCTCACCGTCACCGGCGTAACCCGCGGCGCGACGCCGCTCTCCTTTACCCACGAGAACAACGTCCTCGCGATAGCGCTCGACCGGCCTATGGCCCTGAACGAGGTCTTCGAGGTCGCCGTCGCCTACAACGGCACGCCCGGCTACGGCTTCTTCTTCACTTCCAAGGGCGTCTATACTTCCGCGGAGATGAGCTATTCGCGCAATTGGTTCCCGTGTTACGACGTCCCGGCGGACAAAGCCGAGGAAGGATGTATTTTGGACATCACCGTCCGCGACGACTGGTACGTCGCCGCCAACGGCCTCCTTCAAACGACGCCGCCGCCGGACGCGGGCACGGCCAGGTTCTATTGGGTGGAAAACTACGCCATCGCTCCCTACCTCATCGCCTTTACGGCCGCCGATTATTACACCGGCTTCAACCAGACCTGGCGCGGTATGCCCATCAATTACTTCATCTGGGCGAGCCAGGCGGGCGACGCGGCCACGTACTTCGAACACCAACCCGATATGCTCGACTGCTTTTCAAACAAGTTCTGCGAATACGCCTTCAAGGGCGAGAAATACGGCGTCGCCGGCGTGGCCGGTTTCCTCTGGGGCGGGATGGAGAACCAAACGTGCACCTTCATCAAGGACAGCTACATCAACCCCAGCCACAACGGCGACCACCTCCTCGCCCACGAGCTCGCGCACGACTGGTGGGGCGATATGGTAACTTGCGGCACTTGGGCTGACCTCTGGCTCAACGAGGGCTCCGCCACCTATTGCGACGCCCTCTACACCGAATACGCCCAGGGCGGCGCCGCGTTGCGCGCCCGCATGCAATACTACGCCGCGCTCTACTTCCAAGAGGACGCGCAGAACCGCTTCCCGATATACGATCCGCAAGACCCCTGGAGCGCCACCGTCTACGAGAAAGGCGCCTGGGTCCTGCATATGCTCCGGCGGCTGTTGGGCGATAATGACTTCTACCAGGCCTGGAATAACTACGGCGCGGCCCATAAATACGGCAACGCCGTCACCGACGACCTCCAGGCCGAATTCGAAGCCGTCTACGGCTCGAGCCTCACGTGGTTCTTCGACCAGTGGGTATATAAAGCGGGCTACCCGGAATTCAATTATTCGTGGGTAACGAACAACGGCGGCCGGACCGTAACGATTACCGTAGAACAGGTGCAGAAAGTAACGCCGCTTACGCCCATCTTCCGTTGCCTCGTGGACCTCACCGTCAATTGTGAGGGAAACGTCGAGCACCTCGAGTCGGTGTGGGTGAACGAGCGCAAGCACGTCTTCGAGTTCACCTATCCCGAAGTCGTCCAATCCGTCGACTTCGACAAGGACGTCTGGCTCCTCCACAAGCACGAGATAAACAACGCCGTCGCCCTCGACTACTTCCGCGCGCGCCACGGCGACGCCGGCGTCGTCCTCTCGTGGGCGACCGCCGCGGAGCAGGACCTCGCCGGCTTCAACCTCTACCGCGAAGAGAACGCCGGCTCCTTAGCCGCAAACCGAAAGGTCAAACTCAACGCGACGTTGATTACGGGACGTTCGCCCTATCGCTTCGTCGACGCCGGCGCCCGGGCCGACGAACGCTGTAGCTATTGGCTCGAGGCCGTAGAGACCAGCGGCCGCGGCGAGACCTACGGCCCGGCGAACGCCCCGCCCGCGTCCAAGCCC
>CAZJNB010000306.1:0-2516 GCA_964547385.1 uncultured bacterium | reverse complement strand
GCCATAGCGCACTCCTTTTTGGAATCTAAAAGTATTTTACAACAGGTGGGCGTCGCCGTCAAGGAGGTTCGGCGCGGCGTTCCTCTTGACTTCGGCCGCGACCTGCCTTAATATTGGCCGAGGGTTCGTATTGACGAAGACATTGAGATTGAACGGCGCCGGCGTAGCGCTCGTTTTGTTAATGACCACGGCGGCCGCGACGGCGTTCTTCCGCTTGGGCGCGCATAGCCTCTGGTTCGACGAGATCTCGGGCGCGCGCGTCGCGGAGTTACGGCCGCTGGCGGCGGTGATGACTTCGCACGAGATGGACTCTCACCCGCCGGCGATGGCGGTGGCGGAGCACTGGAGCCGCTACGCCTTCGGCCTAACGGAATGGTCCTTGCGCTTGCCCGCGGCTCTGGCCTCGGTTCTCGCGGTAGCCGTCATCGTCGCCTGGGGCGCGGTGTTCGGCGACGTCCGCGTAGGATGGCTCGCCGCGGCCCTGGCGGTGGTCTCCCTATCCTTCGTTACCTACGCCCAGGACGCGCGGCCCTACGCGCTGGCGATGCTCTTCACCGCGGCGGCGTCCGTCTGTTTCCTGTGGGGCTTTCGGGGGCGGCGGCCCTATCTGTGGTTCGCGCTCTACGCGGTGGCGGCGGCCCTCGCGCTCTACGCCCACTATTTCGCGATGCTCGTGTTGGGTGCGCATATGCTCGTGGCGGTGGCGGCGTGGGTGCCCGCGCTCAGGCCCGCGGCGGCGCGCCGCGGCCGGCGTTTCGCGTTATTATTCGCCGCGTTCGCCGGCGCTTGGGCGCTGGCGCTCGCGAGCGCGTATCCCCTTTTCTCGAACGCGCTCGAAGACCGGGCGCGCTTCCCGGGGGGCGAGATGTCGGTAACGCCCGCGGTAGTGTGGGGCGCCCTCGCCTCCGTCGGCTGGGACCGGGCGGCGGCGAACGTCCTCTTCCTCGGCGCGGCCGTCGTGGGCGTGGTCTTCCTCTGGCGGCGGCGGGGTCGCTTCGCCGCCTTGGCCGTGGCCTGCTTCGCCGTCGTGCCGGTCTTCGCGCCGCTGGTCATAATCCGGTTCACGACGCAGTTTTGGAACCCGCGGTTTTCGTACTTCGGCTTCGGCGCGTTCGTCGTCGTCGCCGCCTTTGGCTTCGTCGCCGGCGGCGGCGCGCTCGCGCGGGCGGCGCCGCGGCGCCTGGCGGCCGCCCTTCTCACGGTGGCGATGGCCGCCGGCGTTGTAAAAGCGATGGCCGACGACGCCCGGGCCCTCTACGTGCATTACACGAACGAGGTCCAGGACTTTCGGGGCGCGGTCGCGCTGACGAACCGGAACCGGGACCTCGAGACGCCGGTTTTGGTGTGGCCGTATCGGAACCGGGACTGTTTCCTCTTCTACACGAAGACGCAGGGCGGGCCCGCGGCGCTCGCGAAGCCGCGGGAAGGTATTTATAAGTTCTTTCGGACGCGCCAACGCCTCTTTCTCGTTACGACCGATAGCGACCTCGTCGATGAGCTTGTGGCGTTATATCCGACGACGGCGCGGTTCCGTCTGGCGCGGCTGAGCGTCCTCTATCGGGACGCGTCGTATCGGACCGCCGCGGACGCCTACCGGCGCGCCCGCTACGACGTCGTGGGCGTTGCGCCCGCGGTGGCATATAATGCCCTGGGTAAAGTTGCGTTACGCGCCGGCGACCGGGCCCGGGCGCGCGCGTATTTCGAGCGGGCCGCGGCGGAGCCGGGGGAGGAGAGCGCCGACATCTTCGCCCTCGCGGATTTGTATACGGCCGAGGGGGAATACGAGAAGGCCCTCAGGCTCGTGGGCGGCTACGTCCGGCGCCACCCGGACGAACCCTGGCCTTATACGAAGTTGGGGCTGATCTATTTGGCGGCGGGCGACGTGGATTCGGCTATCGCCTATTACCGCCGCGCGGTGTGGCTTAACCCGGCAAAAGAGAACTGGCGCCGGCGCTTGCGCTCGCTCGTTCGGGAGCGGCCGTGGGGGCGGGCTCTCTTCGCCTATTCGGACCCGAGGTGGTTGTAGGAGCGGTATTATATAATGGATAAATACGTGATACAGGGAGGGCGGCGTTTGGCGGGCGAAGTTAAGGCGCAGGGCTCGAAGAACGCGTGCCTCCCGATGATGGCCGCGGCGTTATTGGCCGACGGCGTTACCCGCCTCCGAAACGTCCCACGCCTCGCGGACATCGAGACGATGGCCGCGGTTCTGCGGGCATTGGGCGGCGACGTCGCCTGGGACGGGCCGCACGTCCTCGCTATCGATGCGTGGCGGGTGGATAAATATGTGGCGCCGTATGACCTCGTGCGGCGGATGCGGGCGTCGATCGCGGTGTTGGGCCCGCTGGTGGCGCGGCTCGGGCGGGCCGAGGTCTCGCTACCCGGGGGATGCGCCTTTGGCCCGGGGCCGGTGGCCCTGCATATCAAAGCGATGCGGGCGCTGGGCGCGGGGGTGGAGCTCGCCGGCGGTGATATTGTCGCCCGGGCGGCCGGCTGGAAAGGAAAGAGGGTCCACC
>CAZJNB010000305.1:0-2556 GCA_964547385.1 uncultured bacterium | reverse complement strand
CTTATAGTAGAATGGCAGGGTGCGTTCCCGGTAGATATTATCGTGTTTGTGGATGCACCCGAAGCACTTCGCGAAGCGCGAAGCCAAGGCAAATATAACGCTACGGATTTCTACGCCCGCCAAAACGCACAAGCTTCCGTCTCCGCCAAACGCGCCGCGGCCGATATTATAATCGCTAATATAGGGTCCCGGGAGGAACTCGAGGCTAAGGCGACGCGCCTTTATGCTATACTCCAAGACATAGCGGCAGGCGTTAATATATCGGAAACCCCTTTAATATTATAAGCGCATATGCCTTATTTAATTAGAGTTGAGGGCGGCTTTGCCGCGGCGCACGCGCTCCGCGGTTATCGAGGAGCATGTGAACGTCTCCACGGCCACAACTTCCGCGTTATCGCCGTTGCCGAGGTCGAGGCAACGGGCCATGGCGGTATCGCCTTGGATTTCAAGTGGTTTAGCGCCAAACTTAACGATATACTTAATGAGTTAGACCATCGAAACCTCAACGACCTCCCGCCGTTCCGGGATACGAACGCAACGGCCGAAAACGTCGCCGCTTTTATTTACGAGCGGCTGGCGCCGGATATAAAGGCCGCGGCGGCGAAATTGCGCGACGTAACGGTCGAAGAATCGTCGAAGTACGGTGCGACGTATAAGCCGGGAAATTAAGTCCGCCGTCCTTCTTTCCGGCGGCCTCGATTCCACCTTGAACTTGGCGTTGGCGTCCCGTTACCGCTCGCCGGTGATGGCGTTGACGTTCGACTACGGCCAGCGTGCGGCGCGTGCCGAAGTCGCCGCGGCGCGCCGATTCTGCCGGCGTTACGATGCGGCCCATCGCGTAGTGAAGTTAAGGTGGCTCGCTGAGCTTTGTCCCCGGGCGCTCGTCGAGAGGGGCGCGCCCCTCCCCCATCGCCCGGGAGAAACGACGCGGGTATGGGTGCCCAACCGCAACGGCGTCTTCGTAGCCGTAGCCGCGGCGTTCGCGGAAAAAGCGGGGGCGCCGGTTATAGTGGCGGGTTTCAACGCGGAGGAAGCGGTAGACTTTCCGGACAACTCGTCATCGTTTATTACGGCGACCAACCGTGCGCTCCGCTACTCTACGGCGAACGGCGTCCGCCTTATATCCTATACGGCGTCGATGGACAAGGCGGACATCGTGAAGAAAGCGATGCGACTCGGCGTGCCGTTGGAAAATATATACCCATGCTACGGCGAAGGCCCGAGGCCTTGCGGCCGGTGTATTTCTTGCCGGCGGACGATGGCCGCGCTAACGCAAGCGGGGCTCCTCGACGTCCGCGGGACCCTCTTCGGCCGAAACGCGTAGACGGTTGACATTACGAATAATTATATTAAGATAGCGTCAAGGGGTGTAAATTGGCCGTAACGCCAAAGGTTACTACTTACTTCGACGACGCCGTTCGCTCCTATGCGGAACTTTACGGCCATTACGCTTTTCGTAATTTCGGTATCGCGGGCGATGCCGTAGTCGCGTTTGTCGGGCCGTGCGACGTTCGCGACTCGGCGTTGGTAGACTTGGCGGACCGGGCGGCCGGCGAAGAGATTGTCGCCGCGGCGATGCTCCACTTTATCATCGAGCACTTCGGCGTCGGCCTTGCCGAAGCGGTGTGGCGCCAACGCCTTTTCGCGGCGATCGTATTCGAGGAGATGAAGAGGCGCGTTCCGGCCGCGCCGTTACGCCGCGCCGGCGACGACGTCTTTGTGGGCGAGAACAAACTTACGGTATCGATCGCGACGGTGGCCGCGACCTCGGCGCTCATCCACTTCGGCGTGAACGTAGACGGCCGCGGCGCTCCTCTCACAGTTGCCGACCTCTCATCGTTGGGGGTGGGCGCCGAGGCGTTCGGCAAGGACGTTATGGGCCGTTACGCCGCGGAGGTCGCCGGCGTAGCCGCGGCGACGTATAAGGTCCGGGGGTTATGCTCAAAGGATACATAGACGAAGTCTTCGTGAGCATTCAGGGCGAGGGCCCGCTCGTGGGAACGCCGATGCTGTTCATCCGTTTCGGCGGGTGCGAGGCGGCGTGCGAACACTGCGATACGCCGCGCGCGCGGGCACAAATGTCCCAATTCACGGTTCACTCGAAGCCGCCCGAAGACTTCGTCAACCCCGTTAAAGTCGCCGACCTCGCGACCAAGGTCGCGCCGATTCTAAAAAACTTACCCGTACTCGCGATAACCGGGGGGGAACCGCTCGAACAAACGGGTTTCCTCTCCCTTCTCCTCACGCGGCTCTCGGAAACCGGCAAACGCGTTCTCCTGGAGTCCCGCGGCTATCACCATCACGAGCTGACGGAGGTCCTGCCGCGGGTGGACATCGTCGCCGTCGACATCAAGCTCCCCTCGTTCTCAGGACAACCGTTACCCGTCGAAGAGACGAAAGCCTTTCTCGAGAAAGCGACCCAAAAGACGTGTTACGTAAAAGTAGTCGTCGGCCCGGATACCGCGGACGAGGAGGTCTTCGAGGCCGGCCGCCTCGTCGCCGCCTCCGGGGCGTGCAGATAACCGAGTCTTATGGCTATCTCCACGTTTGTCACCA
>CAZJNB010000304.1:0-2580 GCA_964547385.1 uncultured bacterium | reverse complement strand
AGCGGCGGCCTCGCCGCGTTCGTATGGACGACGTTCGAGGGGGACCCCTTTCCCGGCACCGTCGCGGTCCTATATGGCGAGGGCCCGCCGCTCGAGCTGAGCGGCGTCTGGTCCGCGGCGTTGGACGACGGATGGACTCGGCTCGCCGTCGGCGAAGAGGTCAAGGTAGTGGACGCGACGGTAACGCCGCCGTTCGCGCGGACGAACTGCCTATGCTCGGAGCTGGGGCTGGACGCCGCGGCGCTCGAGCGCATCCTCTATTACGACAGCTTCGCCGGGAACGGCTACGTAACAAGGCCCGTCGTCTACGCGTTGGGCGACGGCGAGCGGACGCCGCTTCCGTTCGCGGGCGGCGACTTCCTCGATTGGGCCGGCGGCGAGCGGCTGGTCATAGGCCGGGAGGTAGGGGGGAGCAAGACGCCGGCGGCGAGCGAGCTGGCGCTCTTCGGCTATAACCTGGACACCGGCGCGGTGACGACGCTCGCGGCTCGGGGCGAGGCCCGCGCGAAGTTGGGCCCGAGGCTCGCCGCGGACGTCCGCGCGCCGCCCTATCTCTCGGCGGCGTGGCGGCTCCTCTCTCTCGCGCCGCCCGAGGTGGCGGTCCCGGGCCGCGGCGGCGCCTTCACGAACGACGGCGACGCGTTCTCCTGGCGCGGCGGCGACGGCTCGGGCCCCGGCGAGCGCGTCGGCGACGGCGTCGCTTTGGCGGCGAGCGGGGACGGTTCCTGGCTTCTGGTGCGCCGGCCCGAGGGGGAGGCGGCGGCCCGGCTGGTTGCGCTACGATTTAGGTGGCGATGAGAGGGCCGCGCCGAATATGGCTCCCCGTTCTGGCGGCGGCCGCGTTACTGGCGTGCGGCGACGGCGACGACGAGGCCCTCACACTGGCCGCCGTCAACGACTTCACCTATTGGCTGCAGGATATTGACCTCACCGCCCTCGGCGCGAGTCACTTCGACCTCGCGGTAATAGACTACTCCCGCGACGGCGGCGACGGCGGGAAGTTCACCGGCGACGAGGTCGCGGCGCTCAAAGATAGTGCCGGCGGCCCGAAGCTCGTCCTCTCGTATATCTCGATAGGCGAGGCCGAGGACTACCGCTGGTATTGGAAGGGGTGGTGGCGGCCGGGGACGCCGTCGTGGCTCGGGCCCGAGAACCCTCAATGGCCCGGCAACTACCCGGTGCGTTTCTGGGACGAGGGGTGGCGCGCGCTCGTCTTCCAATACCTGGACCGCATCCTCGCCGCCGGCTTCGACGGCGCCTACCTCGACCGCGTGGACGTCTACGAATACTGGGAGCGCGAGCGCCCCACCGCCCGCGCCGAGATGGCCGCGTTCGTCGGCGACGTCGCCGCGTATTGCCGCGCGCGCGACGCCGGCTTTTTAATCGTCCCCCAGAACGGCCACGAGTTGATAGACGAGGCCGGCTACGCGAGCCATATCGACGGCCTCGGCTCCGAGGACAACTACTACGACGGCGACGCGCCCGTTCCGCCGGCGGAGGTCGCATACCGCGAGGGATATTTAGACCGCTACGTCGCGGCCGGGAAAAAGGTCCTGGCGGTGGACTACTGCCGCGACGCGGCGCATATAGCCTACGTCTACGGCCGGGCGCGCCGGAAGGGCTACGTCCCCTACTGCACCGTCCGCGCCCTCGACCGCCTGATAATCAACTCGGGCTTCGAGCCGGATTGACGTAACGCCGTTACGTTCGATTGCTACGAAAAAGCCGGCCGCTCGGGCCGGCGTTTCTTTTGATTTTTTTTAAACGTAAGAAGACAGTTTGTAATATCACCGGTGCCGGAGGAGGTACGTTTGGGTTATACCCCAATAACCGCCGCCCGGGTCGCCGGCGACGGACCATATGTCGAAGCTTCCCGCGTCTTCTTGGGTCCAAGCGTTACTTTTATAAACTAATGACGCGTTTGCGCCGACCGCCATGCCGTCGCGTTCGTTGCGGAAGTCGAAGTCGAAAAGGTCTATAAAATAAGGGCCCATAAAACTCAGGTACGATAGGGAGTATAAGCCTTCGCCGGGAAGCCCGGTCCTTTTAACAATTAAATCGAAATCCTCCCCGTCAATTTCGCCGTAACCGATTAGGAATAACGAGCCGCCGGCGGCGGCCATTGTGGAGCGTAGATGCGGCATAATGCCGTTATAATAAAAGTTAAAATCCTCTATGACCCAACTCGCGCCGTTATCGGCGCTAATAATAATCGTAGGGTTTGTATGCGGCCCGGCGTTCAGTTGTAACCCGTATATTATACCGTCTTCCGGCGAATAAGCGGCGCCATCTATCTCAGCCATTTCGGTAAAAACGCGGAGTTTCCCGCCTTCGTATAAACTTATGCATGAATTTCCGTTTACAAGCGCGATTAACCATAAACGGCCGGCGGGTGCGGGTATAACGCGGGAAAAAGCGTCAACCTCGGGCGTAGTTATGGGTATCTCCGCCCAAGCGCCGTTTTCCTTTACGGCTAAAAAAGGTTCGAAAGCGGCGTTGACGATACGGCGGCCGGCCGCGGCGCCGAGTTCGCCCAGAAACCCTATATCCGATATATAGATGTCCGCCGGGGCGACGTAT
>CAZJNB010000303.1:0-2621 GCA_964547385.1 uncultured bacterium | reverse complement strand
CAGCGTCAACCCGAGGAAAGGCCGGGCGCCCCAGCCGAAGAGGCGGTAGAGGAAGTCGTGGGCGATAACGGCGCCGGCGCTGTGGGCGATGAACGTGAGGGAGAGCCGCCGCCGCCCCCGCGCCGAACGCCGCCGGACGCCGGCGATCTCCCGGCTGAGGTGCCGGAAGACGTTCTCCCGCACCGCCCGTTCGCCGTCCGCCGAGAGGTAATAGAACATATCCGCGAAGCCGAAGAGGAACGCGTGGCGCGCGCTCTCCTGGAGCCGCCGGAACGGGTTCAGCGAGATGCGACGGTTCGTCTCGGTCAGCGGCAACGCCGCCGTGGCGACACGCCGCTCCGCCTCGGCCAGGTACTTGTCGTCCGCGAGCGACGCCTCCCATCCCCATTCTACCATAATGGGCGCGTGCGATAGCGGCCTCTTCCCGAGCCGGGCGAGGGCCTCGTTGACCAGCGATAGGAAGCCGAGGTACGTCGCGCCGTGCGGCGACGGCACCCGCGCCGTCGTGATGCCGTGTAGGAAGACCGGGACCTCGAGCCATTCATCATCAGCCATAGGCAAGCCGCGGCCGCTACGCCGAGAGTTCCCGCACGTCGTAGCTATACCCCCCTTCGAGCCCCGCCGCCGCGGCCAGGTGCTCGCGTAGATATTGGCCGCAGTTACTGCCGATGAGGTTCTCCTCCGGCTCGCCCACGCTCACGATGACGTCGTAGCCCGCGCGGCGCAACTCGCGCACGACGGCGTAGTCCTCGTCGCGTCGCGACGGCACGATATACGACTCCAGGCCGTTCGCCCGCGCCCGATACGTCGGGTTGAGCGGGGTTATCTTCACGACGAATTTCGCCGGGTCGAAAACATCCGCGAGCACGCGGGCGTCAAGCGGCCACGCCGCGGCGAGGGCGAAGTTCAACGTTACCTTGCGGTCGCCGGCCGCGAAGAAACACTCGCCGTAAGCCGCAATGCGGCCGAGCGGCCACGTCTCGGCCGGGATGAGCCGCGCGCGCAACGCGTCGTCGGTCGTGTGGACCGAGAACTGGAGCTGGAAGTCGCCGCCGCGGTAATGCCGCCGCTTCACCGCGAGGAGCCCCGCGAAGAACGCGTCCGTTCCCGCCGGCGCGATCGTCGAAATAGCGGGCATAAGACCCGGCGCGTCGTAGCGACGCGGCAACTCGTCCAGGACGTCGAGGACCGCGCAATTGAACGCCGGCTCGCCCACGCGCGCGAACTGGACCTTGAACTGGCGCGAGGGGACGGCGCCGTCGCCGAAACGGGTGCGGACGAGGAAGTCGAGCTGGGCGAATATCTCCGCGCGCGACAGCTTCCCCCGGTAGTCGCCGCCGGCGTCGCACATCGCGCACCGGACCGGACAGCCGTAGAGCGTCGAGACAATAACGACCCACTTCTCCCCGCGCGGCCGCGGCGGCGCCACCGCCTCGACGAACTCCACGCGCCGGCCGCCGCCGAAGTCGCCGATATAGGCTACGGCGAGGTCCGGCCGGCCGCTCGTCGCGACGACGCGCATCACCGCGCCACGCTCCCGAGCCGGCGGCATATCTCCATCGCCGCGCGGACGCCGTCGCCGGCGGCGATGGCGGCCTGGCGGAACGGCCCGTTCGCGACGTCGCCCGCGAAGTAGAGCCGGCCTTCCTCCTCCAACCGGGGCGCCGCCGTTCTTAAACGCGTCGTCATAAAACGCCGCGCCGGCGTCCGGCCTATCGCGACCACGACGTAGTCCGCCTCCTCATATACCCGCGCCGCGTCGTCCGCGTAGGCGACGACGACGGCGCCGCCCTCGCCGGCGCTAAGCCCCACCACCGCCGCCGGCGCCCGGTATTCAACGCCCGGCGCCGCGCGAGCCCGCTCCCACAGAACCGGTAAGCACTTCGGCTTAGCGCCTCGGTTCATTATAACTACGTCGTTACCGCAGCCGGCAAGGTTGAGGGCGTAGTCGAACGCGGCGTCGCCGCCGCCGACGACAACTATCTTCTTCGCGACAACGTCGCGGAGCGCGTGGACTTCATACAAAACGCGGCCGTCGAGCCGCGGGTCCGGCGCGGCGCCGTCGAGCCGCTTGGGCTCGGTCCCGGCGGCGACGACGAGAACGCGCGGGTGATACGTCCGGCCGGCGGCCGTCACGGCGAGCGCGTCGTCGTCGATGTCCGCGGCCGTAACCTCCTCGCCACGCCTTGCGACACCTGCCTCGCGTAGCTGGCGGCCGAGCCGCGCGGCGAGGGCGGGCCCGGCGACGCCGCCTAGGAACCCCGGGTAGTTTTCGAGCAGGTTGGCGTTCCATAGCAGGCCGCCGACGCGCCCCTTCTCGAAGAGGAGCGGCGTAACGCCGCCGCGCCTGAGCTGTATCGCCGCGGCGACGCCCGCCGGCCCGGCGCCGATTATGATGACGTCATAACGGTCCATCGCCGGCGCCGCGGCCTATAGCCACACGAAAAAATAAAAGATGAGGATGCATAATAGGCCCAAGATAACGCCGGCGAAGATTATCGTAAGGACCAGCTGGCGGTTTTCCATTATACGTTGACGCCCCGCTCCTTCAAGAACGCCTCGGCCTCCGCGAACGTCGGGATGCCGGCGCGGCCGCCGAAGGCGCGGCACTTCATCGCCGC
>CAZJNB010000302.1:0-2634 GCA_964547385.1 uncultured bacterium | reverse complement strand
GAAATAGGCGCGGCGGCGCGCAAGGTTAATGCCCCCTCTCAACGAAATGGTAACGCTCCCGGCACGGGACCTTCTCCTCGGCCTCGTCGCCGTCTACAACCGCGGCATCTGGCCCGCGCAGCTCTTCGGCGTGGCCCTCGCGCTGGGCGCGGTCGCGTTCGTCCTCGTCAAGCCGGGGCTCTTGGCCGACATCTGCGCCAAGGTCGTACTCGACTTATTCTGGCTCTGGCTCGGGGCGACGTTCTTCATCGTTCACGTCGGCCCGACGTTCGGCGCCGGCTATATCTTCGCCGCGGCATTTATCGTCCAGGGGACGCTCTTCGTCGGCGACGCGTTCTATGGAACTTTAGAGTTCCGCCCGTACGCGAAGCCATCGGCCCTCTTCGTCGGCCTCGCGCTCATCGCCGTCGCCGTAGTGCTCTACCCGCTCGTCGCCTCGGCGCTGGGCCGCGGCTGGCCGCGTCTCTCGCTCGTCGGGACCGCCGCCGGGCCTACCGCGGCCTTCACCCTCGGCTTCCTCCTCTTCACCGTTCGCAAACCGAAGCCGTGGTTCTTCGTAATCCCCGCGGCCTGGGCCCTCGCCGCCGGCATCGGCGTCGCCGCGGCGTGGCATTATTATGAAGAGCTAATCATCGCCGCGGCCGCGGCCATCGCCGTCGTATCTTTCGTGGCCACCGCCGGTGCGGGGCGCGGCCGACGGACCGCCGATAATCCCACCGCCTAAGGAGCTACGCTATGATAAGCGGTGACCTCTTCCGCGCGTTCCTCGCCAATTACAACAGCGCCGTCTTCCCGGCGCATATTCTCCTCTACGCCCTCGGCATCGGCGCCGCGGCGTTCGTATTAAGCCGCCCGGGCAAATGGGGCGACGTCGCCGCGAAGGGTGTGCTCGCGTTCTTGTGGATATGGCTCGGCGTCTTCTATATGTTTATCTTCTACGGCCGGGTCAACTCCGCGGGCTACACCTGGGGCACCCTCTTCATCCTCCAGGGGCTTTTCTTCGCCGCGGATATCGTCTATCCCAAAACGCATTTCCGGCCCTACGCGCACCCTAACCTGGGGCACCTCGGCGCCGCGGTCGCCGGGTGGGCGTTCGTGGGTTACCCGATTACGGCACTCATCGTAGGACGCCGGTGGCCCGAGCTGGCGCTCTTCGGCTGCGCCACCCCCATCGTAATATACACGTGCGGGATGTTGTTGTTCACGTTCGACCGCAAGCCGCGGTGGCGCTTCACGTTCATCCCCTTCCTGTGGACGGTCGTCGGCGGCCTCGGCGCCGCGGTCGAGTGGCGCTACTACGAAGACTACGCCCTCTTCCTCGCGGGCGTGGTCCTCGTGGCCTCCTGGGCGTGGGCCGCGCGAAAATACAAGGCGAAAAAATAAAGCGATGCCCGAAGTCGGCCTAAGAATCGTCGGCCTCGTCGCCTTCCGCCTACTCGACCGGGCCGCGATGAACCGCGGCCTTAACGGCCAATTTTGAGAAGAGGAGAACTAATGAGACGGACTAACGTTATAATAGCTCTTATCACCCTGGCCGCCGCGGGCGCCCAAGCCGGCTTCGAATACGCAGGGCAGTGGGGCTCGTTGGGCACGGGTAACGGCGACTTCACCGCGCCCCACGGCATCGCCGTCGCCGCGAACCACAACGTCTACGTGGCCGACGAATATAATTACCGCATCCAATATTTCACGCCCGCGGGGAGCTTTCTCGGGAAGTGGGGCTCACGCGGCTCGGGCAACAGCCAGTTCAAGTTCCCGGCGGACGTCGCCGTAGCGGCGAACGGTAACGTCTACGTCGCCGACGCCGATAACAACCGCATCCAATATTTCTCGGCGACGGGCAGCTTCCTCGGCAAGTGGGGCACGACGGGTTACGGCCAGGGGGAATTCCGCAACCCGAACGGCATAGCGGTGGCGCCGAATGGCAACATCTACGTCGCCGATACCGATAACGACCGCGTGCAATACTTCACCGCCGGCGGCAGCTTCCTCGGGTCGTGGGGCGGCGCCGGCAGCGGCGAAGGCCAGTTCGACCAACCCATCGGCGCCGCGGTCTCGCCCCAAAACCGCGTCTACGTTGCGGACGAATTGAACCACCGGATCCAATACTTCACCGCGAGCGGCAGCTTCCTCGGGAAGTGGGGCTCGTACGGTTACGGCTGGGGTCAATTCCACTACCCGACCGCGGTCGCGAGCGCACCGGACCGGCGGGTATATGTAACCGATTATTCCTGGCACCGCGTCTCATATTTTACCGCCGCCGGCTCTTTCATCGGCTCGTGGGGCCTCGAAGGTTCGACCGTCGGCAGCTTCAGCTTCCCGGGCGGCGTCGCGGTAAAACCCACGTCCACGTACGTCTACGTGAGCGATACCGGCAACAACCGCGTCCAATACTTCTGGCGGAACGAACCCGCAGTAGAGCCGGAGTCGCTGGGCAAAATCAAAGCGCTATTTAGGTAGGTAATTCGTCCGCAACCGCGACGCGGACGTGCTACCCGGTATACGCCGTCGACAGCCGGGCGCGCAAATATGAAAATACCTTTCGAACTCTTTATCGCGAAACGCTACCTCACCGCCAAGGGAAAGGACACGTTCCTATCCGTCATTACGCTCATCTCCGTCGGCGGCGTCGCC
>CAZJNB010000301.1:0-2638 GCA_964547385.1 uncultured bacterium | reverse complement strand
GAATACGTCGCGGCCTTGGCGATATGCGGCGCCACCCTCGAAAAAATCGCTCTCGAGATACGGGGACTGCAACGCACCGAAGTCAGCGAAGCCGCGGAGCCGTTTCGCCGCGGCCAAAAAGGCTCGAGCGCGATGCCGCACAAACGAAACCCGGAGCTATGCGAACGAATCTGCGGCTTGGCGCGCCTCCTGCGCGGCTGGCTCGTAACCGCGATCGAGAACGTCGCCCTCTGGCACGAGCGTGATATAAGCCACTCCTCCGCGGAGCGCGTGATATTACCGGACGCGACGACGACGCTCTACTATATGCTCGATCGAATGAATTATATATTGGAATACTTAGTCGTCTCGCCGCGTCGAATGAAAGAGAACCTCGCCGCGTCGAAGGGGTTAATCTACTCGGGCCGCGTGCTCGTGGCGCTCGCCGCCGCCGGCGCCTCCCGCGAGGACGCCTACGGCGTCGTCCGAAGATGCGCGGCCGCGGTCGTCGCCGGGAAGAAGCGCGACCTGCGCACGGCGCTCGCGGGCGAGCCCTTAGTGCGCAAATACCTCCCTGGAAAAAAATTAACGACCTGTTTTAACCTCTCTTATTATCTCCGCTACGTGGACGATATTTTCGCCCGGGCGGGCTTGGGGGGAACGCAGCGCTAAGATAATGTGGGGCCATCCCTTCTACTTCTACGTCCAACTCGTTCTGGTCGCGTACTTCGGCGCGGCCTTCTTATTATGGCGTTATAGCCGGGTGTTGCAAGTCTTGACGGCGGTCCTTCTCGCCGTAGCCGCCGTCTATTTCTTCCACGAAGGGGTGGTGGTCCCGTTGCGCGGCCCCGGCCTCGACTTTGGCTCCTATTACGTCGCCGCGCGCGACCTCGGTCACGGCGGCAACATCTACCTCCATTCCCAAATGTACCAAGACGGGCACGGCGGCCCTCTCCCGGCGATGCTCGCTCGAGCCGGGTTGCCCCGCATACCGCCGATAACGTACCCGCCGCTATTTTACCTCTTGACGATACCGCTCGCGCGGCTACCCTTCGGCGTCGCCGCCGGCGTCTGGGTATTTATAAACGCGGCGTTGCTCGCCGCGGCCCTCGTCCTCGCCGCGCGCGCCGCGGGCCTGTCCGGCCGGTGGACGTGGGCCGCCGCCGCCGCGCTGACGTTAGTCGCACACCCCGTCATTTCCAACGCCGCCGACGGCCAAGCCAACCTCCTCGTCGCGACGTTCCTCTTCGGCGGCGCGCTGGCGTGGCGTCGGGGTAAAGAAGCCGCCGCGGGGACGCTCTTCGCCGCCGCGGCGTTGATTAAATTGTTCCCGGTTATATTCCTGCTCTACTTTATAATCCGCGGCCGGTGGCGGCCGGCCGCGGCCTTTACCTTAACAGTAGTGGTGTTCGTGGGCATTACATCCGCAATTTGGGGACCCGACTTGTGGGCCTCGTACGCCACCACCGTTGCGGCGTATTCCCTCCCGCTAATGCCGTACGATATGAACGTCTCGTGGCCGGCGTTCCTGAGTCGGACGCTCGGCTCGTGGACGCCGAGGCCGGAAGCGTTATACGTTCAGTTTGTCGTCAAGGGCTCGGCGCTCGCGCTCTTAGCCGCGGGCCTTTACTGGCTCGGGCGAAAACGACCGGCACCGGCGGACGCCGCGGCGTTTTTAATTACGCTATCGCTCCTCGCGAACAACTGGACGTTATTCCATTACTTAGTTCTTTTGATGCTCCCGTTCTTCCGGGCCGCGGCGCGCCGCCAAACCTCTTGGATGACCAGCCGGCGCGCGTTCGGACTATTGGCCGCGGCGTACCTGCTCGTAGCCTGGCGTTTCCGGTATTGGGAATACGACGCCTTCCCGACGAACTTATTACAATCCGTAAAGACCTACGGGATGGTCATCCTAATTATCTTGGGCGCCGTGGCCGAATTACGCCGCCCGCGCCGCCCTGTTCCCGCCTAAGCACCAACCCCCTCCGTTTAACCGCGTTAAGTTACTTCGGGCCCACGTTCTCGTAGGGCACGTAACGAAGATGAAAGGTCGTCTCTCGCCCTAAAGAACGCGCGAGCTCATTTTGAATAAACCCCAATCGGTCCGCCGTCGGCTTTCTTTCACCGTAAACCAACGCGGTAACGTCGTAACGGCCGCCCCGGCAGACCCAATCCGTCGCGCCGACGTAATACCCCTCCCGACGAGGCAAGTTGTTCTCGACGACGGCGCCGATGCTACGACCGCGGCGGCTTGTCGTCACGTTGGTTACCGTAAAATAGCCCATAGGAATCGCGACCAACACGAGTAATATCGACGCGGCGAGCAAACCGCGCAGACCTACGCCGGAAATATCTTGCCCGGGTTCACGAACGCCGCGGGGTCGAATAACGACTTGACTCTTCGGGCATACTCGAGCTCGGCCGCGCTTTGCTCGAGCGGGAGGAACCGAGCTTTGGCTAAGCCGACGCCGTGTTCCCCGGTAATCGTTCCGCCGAGGGTGATAACCTCGGTCATAAGTTCCTCCACCGCCCGCGTTACCCGTTCACTTTGGCCCGCGTCGCCGCGGTCGTACATAAAGTTAACGTGCACGTTCCCATCGCCGATATGCCCGAACGTCGGCACGACGATACCGTACCTCTCCTCCAAATGGTCTATGAA
>CAZJNB010000300.1:0-2663 GCA_964547385.1 uncultured bacterium | reverse complement strand
GCGGACGACGTGAACGCGGTCGATAGTAACGTCTCGCCGAATGAAACGGATTGGGTCGTAGCGGACGTGGATCTCGTCGATAATGAGAGCGGCGCCGTCGCGCTTAAGCGAGGGCCCGTTGCCCACGACGAAGTCGTATATCTCCATCCCGGTCAAGAGGCTCCCCTCAACACGACCCACCCGGCACTCGGTCTGGGTGTAGCGGGCCAAATACTTCTCGATCGCAAGCCGGACAAGACGGTGGAAGTAGCCGGCCTCGTAGAGGGCGAAACCGAAGGTGGCGGCGGCCACGACGACGACGGCCGCGGCGACGCCGAACAACTTGATGAAGCCGAGCGCGAGGCGCCCGAGGATAAAACTCGCGTCGCGGAGGAGGGAAAGGACCTTTGTGATAAACCGTAACACCGGTAAATAACCTCAGCTTAGAATATATGCCCGAACGCGAAATAGAAATGGCCGGCCCCGGACGCGCCTTCTTCGAGTATCGGCCGGCCGTAGTCGAAGCGGAGCGGCCCCACCGGCGTGTTATACCGAAGGCCGATGCCGGCGCCGTATACGAGTTCGGCTTTGCGTATTTCGCGCCAAGTCGTCCACACGTTGCCGGCGTCGGCGAAAAGGCCGCCCCACAGGTTCCCGAGGTTCAAGCCCAGGCCGGGAACGCGCCGGCCGGCGGTGAACGGAAGTTGGAAACGGAGCTCAAAGTTCCCCGTAAAGAACAGGTTCCCGCCTACGGGTTCGCCCGTTTCGTCCTTGGGGCCGACGTCGCGCTCGCCGTAACCGCGGACGGAATACGGGCCGCCCGAGAAGAACCTCTCCACGAACGGGACGTCCTTCGTATCCCCGTACGCCCGGGCGTAGCCGCCGCGGAGGTGGCTCGCGAACGTCGCCGCCGGCCCTACGCGAATATACCGCCGGCCGTCGCCGACAACTCGCCAAAAATCCGCGCCGGTGATAAAACCGCCCGCGGTCTCCTCGGAACCGTAGAGGTAAATCCCCCCCAAGGGGTTGAATACGTCGTCGCGGCCATCGTACGTCACGGCCCAGATAATGCTCCCGATATCCAGGCGCCCGGCTTGGGCTAAAATGCGCCGTAAAATATCGTCGCTGGCCGGCTCGGCGCTGATAAAAACGTCGGAGGGATACGCCGAGACTTGCAACGACGTTTTCTTGAACTTCACGCCGCCCGAGAGCTCGAGCCGTTCCGTTATTTCGCGGGTAACGCTCGGTTCCAGCCCCACTTCCTCCAAGCTATAATTCCGCCGGCGCTCATCGCTGTAATAGAGCGTCGCGGCCCCCCGGTAGCGATAGCCGAAGAGCCAAGGTTCCGTATACGTTAGGTCCGCGCCGAGCTCCGACTCGGTGGTGGTGAAGCCGTAGGCGGCCGACGCCTCCGCGGAGAACTGCTGGTTGTTGCCGAAGACGTTGTTGTGGCCCCAGCCGACGGTGAAGGACGCCCGGTCAGGCGACGTATACCCGGGTTCCACCTTATACCATTTAAATTTGTCTTCACGCACGATTATTAAAATATCGACCAGGTCCCGCGAGCGGCGCGAATCCACCGTCTCAATTTTAAGGTCACGGTAGAGGCCGGTGCGGTAGACCTTCGCGCGGGCTTCATCTATGTTAGACGCGCGGTATAGCCGGTCCGGTTTAAGTTTATAATCGAGCTCACGCGTTACGATCCGACCGCGCGTTCGCTCGTTGCCGGTTACGATAATCTCCCCCACGTGATATATACGTCCCTCGTCGACGGTAAAGGTTACGACGCCGGTCTCGCGGTCGATGGCGAGCTCGGCGCGGGCGCGGGCGTAGCCGCGGTCGCCGTAGTAGCGGCCTATGGCCAACGCCGCTTTTCGTAAAAGGCTCGCCGAGAGGGGCGAGCCCACTTCCACGCCCAGGTTCTCTCGGATCACGAGGTAGCGTTCCCGGCTTACGCCGCGTAATAGTATATCCGTTACCGTCGCGCGCGGGCCTTCGTCGAGCTGAATCTGCAACTTGCGCTTATCGCCGCGGACGTCGCGGAAACCCCACCGGACCCTCGCCTCGTGAAAGCCCTCGGCGTAATACGCGTCCTTGACCGCGGCGATACCCTGCTCCAACATATAATCGAATAGGTAGCGCTCGTAACGTTCGCCTTTCTCTACCCGCAGGAGATCGCGGACGCGGTCGTCTTTAAAATACTTATTGCCGGCTACGTCCACTTTGGTAATGACGAACGCGCCCGCGTCGCCGGCGACCTGGGCCGCCGCGGCCGCGGCGAGGCACGCCGCTACTAACGATATCACGACAACCCTCGTCGGCATAAGTATAATATACCACATATACTATAATGGCGGCAACGCCTAAGCGAAAAGACACTTGGTATCCATTAGATGTTTAGGAAGCAAAAAGAGTTGAGCTCACGCCGCGAGCATAAGGCCCGCGCGTTTTGCGCCAAGCTAACTTGCCGCCAAGGCCGGTACGTCCGGCCGTTCGATATCAAAGAATGGCCGCCTGCAGGTCTGCCCCTAAGGCTCACTATCACTTTTGACTTATCGAACCATCGCGTCGGGGAAAAGGCCGCGCTAAGCCGCCTTCTTCAACGACACCAACGTCGGCAAGTTCCGGTATAGGCCAGCGTAGTCCAGGCCATAGCCTACGGCGAAGACGTCGTCGGTCTCGAT
>CAZJNB010000299.1:0-2664 GCA_964547385.1 uncultured bacterium | reverse complement strand
CCAGAACAAAGCGGCCAGAGAGGACCCCACTTTCATCGGGACATACGAAAAAACGACCGGCCAAACCGTTATCTCCGGAATGGGCGAACTCCATTTGGAAATACTCACTAACCGGATGATGCGGGAGTTCGGCGTTACCGCCAACGTCGGCCCGCCCCAAGTGGCCTATAAGGAGACGGTCGCGGCGGTGGGCCGCGGCGAGGGCCGTTTCGAGAAGCAGGCCGCGGGTAAAGGCCAGTTCGGTCACGTCTGCCTCGAGGTCCGCCCCTACGCCGAGGGCGACTTCTCTTTCGAAAACCGGCTCGCCGGCGGCGTCCTGGATAAAGGGTATGTCGAAGCTACGGCCCGGGGCGTCCGCGGCGCGCTCGAGGCCGGCGTCCTCGCCGGCTTCCCGGTTACCGCCGTAGCCGTCGTCCTCTACCACGGCTCTTATCACCCTGTCGAATCTACGCCCCTCGCCTTCGAGATCGCCGCCCAGTTGGCCTTCCGCGCCGCGATGCAGAAAGCACAGCCCCAGCTATTGGAACCCTACAGTATAATGGAGATAGTAACGCCCGAAGATTACGTCGGCGACGTGTTAAACGATTTGAACGGCCGGCGCGGCGAAGTAATAGGAATGGAAAACCGGGCCGACGCCCAAGTTATTAGAGCCGTCTGCCCCATCGCCGAAACCTTCGGCTACGCCACCGCCCTCCGCGCCGTAACGCAAGGCCGTGCCACGTACGCGATGGAGTTTTCCCGCTACGACAAGGTCCCCAAGAGTATCGCCGACCAAATCCTCCGGCGGACCCGCGGCTTCATCCCCAAGTTCGAGTGAGCTGAACCGCAGGCCCGCACCCCTCCCGTCCCCCCTCTTATTCGGTCCCGGCGTTACAGCCGGCCGTAGACCGCGCTCTTCGCGACGCCGAAGGTCCGCGCCGCGACCGCCGCGGCGCGAGACTTGGTAACGCCTTCGGCTACCAGCGCCCGCGCCAGGCGCACCGCCGCCGCGGCGTCCGCCGGGGCCGCGGCGGCCGCGACGACCAGCGTCATCTCGCCCCGCAGGCGCCGCCGCCGGGCCGTCGCGACGAGCTCTCTCATCTTCCCCCGGATGACCTCCTGGTAGACCTTGGTGAGCTCGCGCGCGAGCGCGGCGTCGCGTTCACCCCATACCGCTAATACGTCGGCAAGTTCGGCGGCCAGGCGGTGGGGTGTAACGAAGAGCACCGCGGTCGTCGCAAGGGTACCGTAGCGCTCGAGGAAGGTGCGTCGCTCGGCCCGCCGCCGCGGGAGGTAGCCGAGGAACGTATAGGGGTAGGGCGGGAGGCCGGAGAGGGCCAACGCCGCATGCACCGCCGACGGCCCGGGGACGAAGTCCACCGCGACGTCCGCGGCGAACGCTTTACGGAGGAGGACGTAGCCCGGGTCCGCGAGGAGGGGCGTCCCGCCGTCCGAGACGAGCGCGACCGTATCGCCCCGCTTCAAACGTCCCAGGAGTTTAGTCGCGGCCGCGGCCTCGTTCGCTTCCGCGTAGATGAACATACTCTTCGAGAGGCCCAACGCCGTGAGCAACTTCCCGGTGCGGCGGGTATCCTCGCAGGCCACGACGTCCGCGGCGTCCAGGGCCTCCCGCGCCCGCGCGCTCACGTCGCCCAGGTTTCCAATAGGCGTCGCGACGATTATAAGTCGGCCGGGCATTTTCCTTAAAAGCCTTCCGGCAATATTATCGGCTCCGTAACGCTCTTCCCCGTTACGTGCGCGATCAACGGAACCTTCCGCTTGAAGAGGTTGCGGTTGATGAGGCCGACGACGTGCCGTTGGAACGCGGCGTCGAAGCCCCGCTCGCGGAGCTCGGCCGGGCCCTCGCCCTTCTCCACTAAATAATACAAGTAGCGGTCCACCTCGGCGTAGCTAATGCCCAGCTCCCCCTCGTCCGTTTGCCCGGGCCAGAGGCCGGCGGAGGGCGTCTTCGCGATTATGTTCGCGGGGACGCCGAGCGCCTCGGCCAGGAGGTAGACCTGTCCTTTGTAGAGGTCCGCCAGCGGCGCGAGCGAACAAGCGCCGTCGCCGAAGAGGGTGAAGTAACCCAAGAGCAATTCCGTCTTGTTGCCGGTTCCCATCACGAGGGCGTCGCCGGCCTTGGATTGGTCGAAGAGGACGAGCATCCGGACGCGGGCGCAGACGTTCCCCCGCCGGACCTCGTCCACGTCGCCCGCTTGCGCGAGGTACGCGTCCACCATCGGCGCGATGGATACTTCCCGTGAGCTGATACCGAAATGCTCCATAACAGCGTAGGCGTCAGCCCGGTCGCCGCCGTCGCGATACGGCAACCACAGGCCCGTAACGTTCTCGGGCCCGAGCGCCGCCGCGGCCAAGCCCGCGGCCGTCGCCGAGTCCACCCCTCCCGATATCCCCACCACGGCGCCCGCCAGCCCGGCGTCCTCGACGGCACCTCGGATGAAGCGTTCCACCGCGGCCCGCGCCGTAGTTACGTCGAGCCGGAGTTCCTCAGGACATTTCTCCATACGCACATCTCCTTGCGTTCCTATCAGGCATCTACGCCAAATAATAATAACATACGCCCGGGGCGCCGGGATGACCTCGTAGTGTTCGGCGCCGTCGCCGATGTAGCCCGTGGTATTGGGTCCGTTTTTTCTTGGCTATACATTGTGTCGTAATGTAGAT
>CAZJNB010000298.1:0-2675 GCA_964547385.1 uncultured bacterium | reverse complement strand
TTTCGCCAACCTCCATATATTATTATAGACGGTGTCCCCGTGTCCGTCAACATATTTTTCACGCGTCCCGCGCGGCGTTGGCGGCGGCGGCCTACCTCCCCGGCGTAAAAGACGTTAGGGCGCATAACTCGTGTTTTTCGCCGGGGCAATAGTTCTCGTACGTGACGAGGCCGACGCTGGCTGCGTACCACCACACTTCGTAACGGCCGGCCTTTTCCGAATACCCTTACCGGACCCGGTTCGTGAGGGCGCGCGCCCGGGTTTCTGCCGTCGGTTCATTGCGCCCGAATGCCGAGGCGCCGGA
The DNA here is from genome assembly GCA_964547385.1 of uncultured bacterium. Taxonomy (GTDB): domain Bacteria; phylum RBG-13-66-14; class B26-G2; order WVWN01; family WVWN01; genus CAZJNB01. Next base: position 2,371 of record CAZJNB010000298.1, on the reverse strand, counting down.
GTGGCCAAGCGCGGAAGTCGTCGTAGCGACGCCCCGTGCCGTTCACGAGGAACGAGATGCCGAATTTAAGGGAGCCGCCGGCGAAGACCGGGAGGCTGTCAAGGCCGGCCGGCGTGAAAACGGCGTAGACCAGCTGGGATTTGTGCGGCTCCAGCTCTACGGTGGGGCGGTTGAGCGAGCGGCTTGTTTCGACGCGGCCGAGGAGTTTTTCTTTGACGTTATCGAGGAGGCGAGGCGCCGGGCCGCTCAGGTCGAAGAAGGACAGGCGCTCGAGCGCCGCGAGCGTCGCGGGCGGTTCCAACTTCGTCGCGCCGGCGCCTATGTTAAATGTTAAATAGGGCGTCCGGAGCGCGACCTTGCTTTCGCCGCGGTTCGTGAGCTGGAGGACGAGGATTACGAAGTGCCGGGAGTTTCGGTCCCAATCGTGAAAGGGCGTAAAGCCGCACGCGTTCAGGCCGTGGACGAGGAAATCCCCCGGCGCGCCGATGTCGGCGTGCGGCCGGACGTCGAGCGGGGGAGATAAGTCCGGCGGCGTTTTCCGGCGTTCGCGGCGTGCGTTAGCGGCCGTCGTCTCCGGCGAGGCCGCGGCATCGGCTTCGAGTTGTTTGCAACGGCTCGAGAGCCGCCGGTATTTACGCCCGGCGACCACGAGTGCGCTCGCGAGGACTAAAACCGCAATTACCGCTATCCACCACACCGTATATCCCGCCCGGCCGTTGTCGCTATGCCGCTCCGCAAATATAAAACCTCCTCGGGCCGAAGGCAAGCGAAATACGCGAGGCGAAAACGCTAAGATATTCGCGCACGCGGAAGGGCCCGTTACGGCCGGCGGCCGCCGCGCCGCATAAACTTGCTCGGTTATCGAGCTTTTTATATTGACACCGGGTATTTTCTTACGTAAGCTATGTGCGTGTTTATGAGTGGAGGAGGTGATACGGTGAAGGCCCACGCGTATTGGAAGACCTGAGGCCGCCGGCGCGGCGAGCGCCACGAAGCCCGGCGAGGGCTTTACGGGTTTTTCCCCGGAGGGGACGCGTGGGCGCAAGGGAACGTAAAATAATACTCGAGTCTAAGCGCCGGCTTCGCGTTCGACGTCAGCCGCCCAGCGCCACCCTCCACCATCGAGGACGCTGGTTTTTCGTTTTAGGAGGAAAGGCGATGGCAGAGGACTACACCGAAATGTGGAAAGGGCTGGGCTTGGATTTGGAGAAGCACGACGCGTTGCTGACCGGCCTCGGCGATATCTACCCGAAGATGTTCGCCGACCAGCCTAAGCGGCCCGCGGCGATGCAGTATTTCGACTTCGTTATGTCGGAAGTCCACGGCCTCCGCATCAAAGAGCTGTTGGACCACAAAAAGAACGGCGGCAAGGTCGTCGGGACGTTCTGCCTTTACGTCCCGGAGGAGGTCATCGTCGCCCTCGGCGGCGTCGCCGTCGGCCTGTGCGCCGGCGCGGACTTCTCGGTCCCCATCGCCGAGGCGGCGTTGCCCCGCAACCTGTGCCCCCTCATCAAGTCTTTCTACGGCTTCAAGCTCGGGAAGATATGCCCGTACTTCGAGGCCACCGACATCGTCGTCGGCGAAACGACCTGCGACGGCAAGAAGAAGGCCTACGAACTTCTACAGGACCTTCATCCCCTTTACGTTATGGAGGTTCCGAATACGAAGGGCCCGGCCTCGCGGCAGCTGTGGCGCGCCGAGGTCGATAGGTTCGTCGCCGCGATGGAGGAGACGACGGGCCGGACGTTGACGGCCGAGGACCTGGCCGTGGCCATAAAGAAGGTGAACGCCAAACGGCGGGCGCTGAGGCGGGTCCACGAATTGCGCTGGAACGACCCCACGCCTATATCCGGCAAGGACGCGCTCTTGATAACGCAGGTGTCCTTTTACGACGACCTCGAGCGCTTCACCGAATCTACCAACGCGGTCGCCGCGGAGCTGGAAGAACGGGCGAAGGCGGGCGACGGCGTGTTCGCCGCGAAGACGCCGCGCGTCGTAGTGAGCGGGACGCCGATGGCGATACCCAACTGGAAGGTCCACCATATCATCGAGGGCGCGGGCGCGACGGTCGTCGCCGAGGAGATGTGCACCGGCTACCGCTACTTCAAGAACCTCGTGCGCGAGGACGGCCGGACCCTCGCCGAGATGAAAGCGGCGTTGGCGGACCATTATATGGACATCAACTGCGCCTGCTTTACGCCGAACGACGAGCGGCTGGAGGATATAAAATACTTGTGCGATAATTCTCACGCCCAGGGCGTGGTCCACGCGACGCTGTCGTTCTGCACGCCCTATATGGTCGAATACGGCCGGGTGGAGAAGTTCGCGGGCGAGCAGGGGATACCACTGTTGGCGCTGGAGACCGATTACT
>CAZJNB010000297.1:0-2712 GCA_964547385.1 uncultured bacterium | reverse complement strand
GGGCGACACGGAACGCGTCCCGTATGGCGGTGCCGAAACGGTAGCGGGTCGGGACCGCGCCGTGTGGTTCTTCGAGGTTTACGGTGACGGTAGACAGCCCTATTTGCGAGTCGAAGTAGCGTAATTGGCCCTTCAAGCGTTCGATACTCTCGGTAACGCGCTCGATTTCGCGTTCCACTTCGAGGATATCGGGCACCGACGCCGTCCGTTCCGCCAGCAAGGTCAAATAGCGGTCGCGCGCCGCCTGGGCGTTTTCGAGTCGGGCCGTCAAGTCAACGTATTCGGCGGTAATGTCCTGGGTCGTATTGCTCTCATCCACCAGCCGGCCAACTTTCCGGAGAGCCCCAATCGTCTCGTCGTATTTTGACGGGTGGACTTTGAGCGTTATCGAACCATACGCGTAGCCGTCCTCGGCGACGGCCCGACTTGTCTCCACGACGATACCCTTCTCCACCTTCGCTATCGCATAAACGGCATCGAAGCCCTCGTCGATATTCTCCACTTCGCAAGACAAGTTCCCGGTCTTGATGAGTTTGAGGTCGCCCGCGATATCCGCGGCGTCTGCTTTCGGGACGTCGCTTAAAATATCGCCGGCGGCGAGGGGTTCCCCCGCCTCGCTGGCGCGAGTTTCCCTCTTCATCTTTTCGCCTTCGACGCCCGTCGGCGCGGCCGGCGGCGCGTCGGACGCGTATTCCTCGCCGGGGACCTCCGTCCTCTCCGACATTACCGGCGTTTCTTTCGCTTTCTTGGCGCAGCCGCAAGCAAAGATAACGGCGAGGGCAACGATTACGTAGAAGACGTATTTTATCCGCATAGCTTACCCCTTGGACCTCTCGGCCCATTAGGAGGATTACGGGTAGGCCTGGCGGGATATTCCCGCCCGCCGGTTCTTAATACAACGAATACTTCAGCTCTACGTGGGATTCCGGTTGGGCGAGGCCCAAGAGCCGCGTCGCCGCGTCGCCGAAGATATAATCGTAGAGCGAAGCTTTTTTCAGCTTTTTCCGGATGGTCGTAGGCCGGCGTTCGATGCCGACGCTTTTAGCGGCGTCCCCCAAACACCGCTGGAAGTTCCCCACCTCGTCGACGAAACCGAGGTACTTGGCCTGCCGGCCGGAAAATATCCGGCCGTCCGCGTACTCCCGCACATAAGAACGGACGCGGTATTTCGTGGGGTTCTTCTCCCCTTGCCGCTTTAACTCCGCGGTAACGGCGTCGCGCCGCGCCGCGGCCACCGCATCCAAGAATTGGTTGTAGACATCGTCCACCGTCTCGCCCAAGAGCGCTTCTTCTTCGGGCGTCATAGGCCGGAAAGGCGAGCCGATATCTTTATACCTACCGCTCTTTACGACCGTAGTACCCAGCCCGAGCTTCCCGAAAAGGCCCTCGACGTTCGTAAAGGTCATAATAACGCCGATGGAACCGGTCAGCGTTCCCGGGCTTGCGTAAATGCGGTCCGCGGCGCAGGCGAGATAGTAACCGCCGGAGGCGCCGATGGACGACATATAGGCGTAGACTTTTTTGTTCTTCTTTTTAAGGGCGAGGAGTTCCGTATATATTTCCTGCGTCGCGGCGACGCCGCCGCCGGGGCTATCTATATACAATACGACCGCGGCGACCGTCGAGTCGTCCCGGTAGGCGTGGATGATTTCGATTAGCCCCTCCGACGACGTTATCGGCCCGCGCACGTCTAATATCGCGACCTTCTTCCCTATCGGCGTATACGTCTTGATCTGCGGGACGAAACGCAGAACAAGGGCCACCGCTAACGCGACCAGCGTGAGGGCGACGAGAACGCCGCCGCCACCCAACAGCCACCATTTCTTCGAAGCCATACGGACCGTTCTCCTTCGTCGCGGGCGCGGGGTTCAATAACCCCGTAAGGTTTGTAAGTGTTGGACAGCGAGCGCGTTGAGCGGCGGCGTATCACCCAACGCGAGGGCCCGTTTCCATAGGCGGATGGCTCTGCCCACCTCTCCCCTATCCTCGGCGAGTAACGCCAAAAGACGAACGCGCGCCACGTCGTCGTAAGGGTCGCCTTCTTTCAAAACCGTCGCCGCGGCGTCGGCCCGGCCCTGTTCTTTCAACACCAGCGCCAAGTTATAGGCGGCGCGCCCGGCGATGTCGTCGTCGCCTTTAGCGGCCAGGCGGTATGCCGCCGCCGCGGCGTCCCAGAACTCGAGCTTCTGCCACACGACGCCCAAGTTAAAAAGCGCCGGCGCGAACGCCGGGTCCAACGCTAATGCTTGTTGGTAATAGGACGCCGCGACATTTAAGTTCGCTCCCCGGTAGCGGTTCCCGTCCTCGTCGAACTCGTAGCTTACGGCTAAATTATAAAAGACGACCGGTTCTTCCTGGTATTGTTGTGCTAAGAATTCGAGTTCCTCGGCGGCCTTTTCGCGGTCGCCCGTGCGCGCCGCGGCCACCGCCTCGTCGAGCGCAGCGGCGAAGTCGTCGCCGGCCGTTTCGTTCGCCAAGCACGGCGCGGCGATCGCCCAAAGCGCCGCCGCCGTTGCCATCACCCGAACCGGGAAGTCGCGGACGAGGTTCATGAAGTTAAGCCGATGATACGGTCAATAGCCTTGGAGAGTTCGGCCTCGCCGGTAACGGTCGCGCTTTTCGACGCGATCGTCGCGTTCGTCGCGACGCTTATAAAGTCCACCGTAACGGTGTATTTTTCGCCGGATTTCGTTACCTTTCCTCGGCACGCTA
>CAZJNB010000296.1:0-2721 GCA_964547385.1 uncultured bacterium | reverse complement strand
GGGGCCGTTCCCACGGCCCCTTACCATCCCCCCCGGGAAATTTTATTCGCGGACAGTTAACCTTATCTGTTATAATATGACAATAACGGACCGGCGTTAGAAGCCGCTAAACGCCGCGATATACCCTTACGTAATTATGGCCCAAACTCCTTTCCGCGAATTCTTGGCGAACAACATCGTGCTCGCCGACGGCGCTATGGGCACGTATCTCCTCGCCCAAGGGATCGACTTCGAGCAATCCCTCGCCGGGCTAATTCTAAGCCACCCCAACTTGGTCGCCGACGTGCACCGCGCCTACGTCGCCGCCGGCGCCCGGCTCATCGAAACCAATACTTTCGCCGCCAACGGCGCCAAACTCGAGCGCTACGGCCTGGCCCGCCGGACCGCCGAAGTCAACGAAAAGGCCGCGGCCCTCGCCCGGGCCGCCGGCGGCGCCGATATATTCATCGCCGGCTCCGTCGGCCCGCTGGGTGCGCTCGTGGAACCGTTCGGCCAGCTGGCCGCGGACGAAGCGCGCGCCTTCTTCCGCGAGCAGATGGCCGGCCTCCTCGCCGGCGGCGTGGACCTCGTCGCCATCGAGACGATGTCCTCGGCCGCCGAGGCTACGCTGGCGCTCGGCGTCTGGCGGGACCTCAGCGACCTCCCCGCCCTCGTCTCCCTAACCTTCCTCCCGGACGGCACCACCAAGTTCGGCGACGAGCTGACCGCTTCCCTCGACACCCTTTTGGACGCGGGCGCCGACGTCGTGGGCCTGAACTGTAACCTCGGGCCCAAGGAAACCTATGACCTCATCACCGAACAACTATTGCCCAACTTGACCCGGGAGGGGTGGTTCCTGAGCGCGATGCCGAACGCCGGCTACCCCACCCACGTCGCCGACCGCGCCGTCTATACCGCTACGCCGGCGTATTTCGGCGAATACGCCCGCCTCTTCGCCGAGCTCGGCGTCAACCTCCTCGGCGGCTGTTGCGGCACGACGCCGGCGCACGTCGCCGCGATGGCCGACGCCCTCCGCGGGATGAAACCCGCCCGTCGGCCCGCGCGCCCGCCCCGCCCTGCACCTCCCGCTCCCCCCCGGCACCGCGCCGCGACGACGGCCGCCGCCGGTTCCTTCGCCGAAAAGATCGGAAAGCAATTCGTCGTAACCGTAGAGGTTGACCCGCCGCGAGGCGCCGACTACAGCCGCGCCCTCGACGGCGCCGCCCAGTTGCGGGACGTGGGCGTGGACGCCGTCAACGTCGCCGACAACCCGCTGGCGCGCGTCCGAATGTCGTCGGTGGCGCTGGCCCATATCATCCACGAAGAGCTCGGCCTCGAGCCCATCCTCCACTTTACCTGTCGCGACCGCAACCTCCTCGGCCTTCAATCGGAGCTCATCGGCGCCGCGGCCCTCGGCATCGGCGTCGTCCTCGCCCTCACCGGCGACCCCTCCGAGGTCGGCGATTACCCCAAGGCCAAATCCGTCTTCGACCTCGACTCCACCGGCCTCGTCCGCTTGGTCAACAAGCTCCGCGCCGGTGCGGACCTCGCCGGCAAAGCTATCGGCGACCCCTTCGCGATGAAAGTGGGCGTCGCGCTGAACCCCGGCAAAGCCGAGCTCGAGCGCGAATACGAACGGCTCCGCGAGAAGGTCGCGGCCGGCGCCGACTTCGCGATGACACAGCCGTTCTACGACGCCGGTATCTGGTTCCGCTTCCTGGAGCGTTTCGGCGAGCCGCCGGTCCCGGTCCTCCTCGGCATCCTACCCTTCAAGAACTTCCGCCACGCCCAATTCCTCCACTACGAAGTCCCCGGCATCGAAGTCCCACCGGCGGCGCTCGCGAGGATGGAGGCCGCGGCGGCGCGCGGCAAGGAGGCCGAGCACGCCGAGGGCATCGCGATCGCCCGCGAGCTCGTCGCCGAAGTGCGCGCCTCGTGCCAGGGCATCTACATTATGCCGCCCTTCGGCCGCTTCGATATGGTCGCCGATATTTTGGCCTAAGCTTTTCCGGCAACGGGAGGTCGTAATGGACGAAGATAAAATGGACAAGGACGAGGCCATATTCCTCTCTATTATCTTCTCGTTTCACGCCGCGGCGATGCAACAGATGGGCAAGGTCGTAAGCCCCTTGACCGGGAAGGTCGAGCGTGACTTGGAGGCGGCCCGCGGCACGATCGACGTCCTCGTGATGCTCCGCAAAAAGACCGAGGGTAACTTGACGACGCGGGAGCAGCGGACGTTGCACAACCTCGTTACCGAGCTCCAGCTGAACTTCGTGGACGAGAGTAGCCGGGAAGCGCCCGCGAAGGAGAAAGCGCCGCCCGCCGAAGAAGCCCCGAGCGACGATCAGGCACCCGCGGCCAAAGCCGGCGCCGGCGAAGCCGCGACGGCCGAGAAGGAGGAAGACGCGCCGCCCGAGGGGAAAGAGGAAGGGCAGAAGAGAACGCCGCCCAAGAAAAAGGGCGGCGCCGAAAAGAAGGGCGCCGCGTAGTGGCGCCCGTCTTCGACCGCGCGGGCGTCTTCAGCGTCCGCGACGACCTCTTCTGCGCCAGGGGCGTCCGCGACGCCGGCGCCCTTCGCGACATCCTCGGCGCCCTCGGCGTCGCCGCCGGGCCGGTCATCATTAAGCCGAATTGGTTCAGCGCGCTGCCGGGCCAGTTCACCGACGCCGACGCCCTCACCCTCGTGTGCGACGCCGTCGCCGGCGAGAAGATAATTATCGAGGGCCACGCCGCGCGAAG
>CAZJNB010000295.1:0-2738 GCA_964547385.1 uncultured bacterium | reverse complement strand
GGCGATGGCCGCGTTCTCCACCAGCGACGAGAGGACCTGCTGGCCCACCGGCGATTCCTCGCTGTCGCGGTAGGCCTTCAAGGCCGCGAGAACGTCCGCCGGCAGGTTGTAGCCGGCGTCGACGCACATATCTTTGACCTTCGCCGCGATCTCTTCGACGCTTATCTCGCGCATAATCTCCCTTTCGCTCTCGCCCGGGTGGCGCCGTCGCCGCCCCGGCCTTCGTAATTAAAATAAAACCGCCGACATTACTTTACGTAGTCGAGGACGATTATCTTCGGCGCGCCGAGGTCGGCGGCGTTAATTTCCACCTCGCTGGCGCCGGGCCGTTCGACGTTCGCCTTCCCGAGCAGGAACGCGTCCACCGGCGCAATGGGGAAGCCACATGCCGGCGTCTTATAATGCATCGGGATGATTACCTTGGCGTCGAGCTGTTCGGCCACCGTCGTCGCCTGGCCGGCGTCGACGGTGAAGTGCCCGCCCACCGGCACGAGGACGACGTCGCCCGGGCCGATGGCGGCGACCTGCTCGTCGGAGAGGACGTGCCCCAGGTCGCCCAGGAACACGACTCGGAGGCCGTCGGCCGCGAACGCGAAGACGGTGTTCTCGCCGCGCTCGCTCCCGCGGCTCTCGTCGTGAAACGTCGGCGTCCCGACGAAGTCGAGCCCCTTGACCTTGTGGACACCCGGGCCTTTTACGACGACCGGGTTCCCGCCGAGAGCGGCGGCGCCGGCGTGGTCGTCGTGGTCGTGCGACTGCAAGACGACGTCGAAGTCGCCGCCGATGGCGGCGTAGCCGACCGCGCCGTCGAACGAGCCGGGGATGTAGGGGTCGGTGCAAATACGGACGCCGCTTGCGGGCGTGATACCGAAGGCCGCGTGCCCGTACCATTTGAACTTCATCGTCCTTCCTCCCGTTCGCTTAGCCGTTCATTCTCTAAGTTGCTACGCTAATACTCGGCCGCGACGCCCTTTGCGGGCATCAATAAAACTCGATGGACTTCTCGATAGCCGCGAAATACGGCTTCACCGTCTCGTATTGCGCCTCGTAGCTCGCGAAGGTTACGATATAACGCTTCTCCTCGCCGCGGACGACGACGACGCGCGTCCGTACAAAGTCCTCGCCCCGCCGCTCGCGATACTCGAGGGCGCGCGCCGGACAACCGCCCACCGTCGTATCCGAGGACGTCACCTCTCCCACCGGCTCCAAGCCGCGCGCGAGCACAGCGACAGCATCCCGAAGAGACGCCGCCGACCACGCCGCGACGACGCTTACGCCCGCGCCGATGGTATCCCGCCGCCCGGGCGCCCGGAGCTCCACCACCAACGGCGCGACCCCCTCCCCCGGCGTCGCCGACCAATCCGCCGGGTAGCGGAGCCGAAGCCGCCAGCCGTCGCTCTCGAACGGCAACGTCTCTGGCGCCGACGGCGGCCGGAGGCCGCCCCGGCAAGCAAGCGCCGCGCAGGCCGCCGCGGCCGCGGCCAACGCCAACGCCACCCGCCGCCTATTCATCCCCCTCGCCGACAAGACGGCCCAGCTTCTCCTCGAAAATCGCCCGGTCCGCCGAGCCGTAGATGTGGCCGCGGACGAGCCCCTCTTTATCGATGAAATACGTCTGGGGGATGCCGCCGGTCGCGCTAATGTATTGGTCCGCGACGACGCCGTCGTCACGCAGGACCGGGTAATTTATGCCGTATTCCTCGGCGAAGGCCGGCACGTCCGCGTCGGCCTGGTCCACCGAAATGCTGAGCACCGCAACCTCCCCCTCGTGGTCCTGGGCGAACTTCACTATATCAGGGATTTCGTTCCGGCACGGGCCGCACCACGTCGCCCATATATTTAAGAAGACGTATTGGCCGCCGTAGTCGCCGAGGGAATATTCCTTCCCGTCTATGCCGGGGAGGGTGAACGCCGGCGCGGCCTCGCCCGGCTTCACCGTCATATAATTCACTTCTTCCTGCGCCGCCGCGGCCTTGGCCCGGGCGATAAGCGTCTCGAACGCCGCGTCGCCGGCTAGCGACGCCAGGTCCTCGTCGTCGCGCGCGCCGCGGACGTAGAGCGGCTCCGCGGCAAACGCCTCGCCCAGATACGATAGCGCCTTCGCCTCGTCGCCGAGCCGGGCGTAGGAGCAGGCGAGGTTATATAAAACGTCGGGACGGCTCGCGCGGTCTTCGGCGTCGAGCATCGCCAAACCCTTCTCGAACGCCGCCGCGGCGCTATTATAGTCCGCCGGTTCGCGGCCTACGTAGATGTCGGCCTTCTCGAAGTAGACGTCCGCCTCGGCGCCGCCACGGCTTATAAGGTCGTCGAGGGCCGCGAGGGCGTCGTCGTCCCGGCCGAGCTCGCCGAGGACCGTCGCCTTGACGTAGACCCACTCCACGTCGTCGGGATGGTCCGCGAGCCAGCCGTCGAGAAGGGCGAGCGCCGCCTCGAAGTCGCCCGCGCGATAATACTGCGTGAGCCGAAACTCCGCGACGTCCCGGCTTCCGGGAAACCGCTCGTCCGCGGTCGCTAAAAGGCTCTCGACGGTGCCGGCGTCGTCGTAAACTTGCGCCGCGAACGCGGCTTGCAGAATTTCTTCCAAGGACGCCGTCGCCGCGTCGAACGCGTCCTCGCCGAACGCGGCGCCGGCGACGATGACCGCCAAGACCATACCCGCTGATATTATCCGTCTCATATCCCGTCCTTTCTCGTTATAAATAGCACAAACTCCCGCGCGCCGCAAGGAAAACGAAAAG
>CAZJNB010000294.1:0-2749 GCA_964547385.1 uncultured bacterium | reverse complement strand
AATATGGACGCCGGCCCCGCGGCCGGCCGCGGCGCCGCGTGGCCCGCCGGAACAGGCGGCGATGCCTGCCGCTCCACCAACGAGGGCGCAGATTGGCAAGTTCTGGGGCCGGTCGCCGCCGGCGAAGTGAACGCGGTGGCGTCCGTCTCCGCAAACATCGCGTGGCTTGCCGCCAACAACGGCGAAATAGTCCGGACCGGCGACGGCGGCGTTAGTTGGCAGCCAAGCGACTTAAGCCCCGGCGACGTGAACGATATCTACTTCCTCGATAATGACCGCGGCTGGGCCGTAACGACCGCGGGCAACGTCTTCGGGACGGACGACGGCGGCACGAGTTGGCAGAAACTCGCCGCTACGGGCGCGTGGCTCCGCGGCGTCGCCTTCGCGGACGCGGGCCACGGCGTTATATGCGGCTCCGACGGCTACTTGGCGTGGACCGACGACGGCGGCGATAACTGGCACCGCGCGGGCGGGACGCCCGATTTTCGCCTGGAGGCCGTCTCCTACCGCTCGGCGTCGGAGGTCTACGTCGTCGGCGAGGGGGGCACCGCCCTTCGTTCCACCGACGGCGGCGTTACGTGGACCGACCTCGACTTCGACACCGAAGTCTATCTCCGGGATGTTTCCTTTCAAGGAGACGCCGGCGCGATCGTAGGCTCGATTGGACGTGTGTGGCGGACGAGCGCGGGCGCCGGATGGCAACAGGAAAGCGCGCCCAAGTATATCCTGCACGCCGTCGCCTTAACGCCGGGCGGCGCTATGTGGTGCGGCACCGGCGGCGGCGCCCTTCTTTATAGGACGGCGACCGGCACGTGGGAAGACCAGGCACAGAACGCCGACCCTACGTCCCCTTATGTTTGGGAGAACGTCTGGGCCCGCCGCGGCGGTACCGGCGGCCTTTACGGAACGGTCCTCGCCGGCGCTCACTACGACTCCGTATCCGAGGAATCGTCGCCCACGACGCCGGACGTCCCGGCCCCCGGCGCCGACGACAACGCGACCGGGACCACCGCCGTAATCGAATTCGTCCGCGCGAGCAAAGGGCATACGTTCCGACGCGACATTATTTACGTATGTTATTCCGGCGAAGAGGAAGGCCTTCTGGGCTCTTCCCATTTCGCCGCCAAAATGGCGTCCGCCGGCGAGCCGCTCTTAGGCATCATCAATATGGATATGCTCGGCTACGCGGACAAGCTCCCCGAGGACGCGAACTTGGTAACGAACCACGCGAGCGCCTGGCTCAGCGAATATACCCGTCGGGCCGCGGCCGCCTATGTCCCCTCGCTCGGCGTAACGACAACGCTGGACGACGAGATGTGGCGGAGCGACCACGCCTCCTATTGGCACTTCGGTTTCTCCTCTTATCTGATGATCGAAGATTGGCCCCTTACGTATAAATGGAGCAACACGAAAAACGATAAAATCGAAAACGTCAACTTCGACGTCGGCACCCTTATGACACGGGGCGCGGTCGCCGCCGGCGCCGCCCTCGCGACGCCCGTGTCGATGCCCGCGGAAAACCCGCTCGATGCCGTAGAGGTCTACCCGAACCCCTATAAATCCGGGACTCACCACGGCCGTATCTACTTCGCCAACCTCCCGCCTTATTCCGAAATCAAGATATACAACCTCGCCGGTGAGGCCGTAACCGAAGGCGCTAACGGCCCCGAGCCTATTTGGACCTTGGAAGTCGAGACGACGCCCCGCGCCCTCCAAGCCAGCGGCGTCTACTTTTACGTTATCGAGGCCGCCGACGGTCAACGTAAAATAGGAAAGTTGGCGGTAATACGTTAACCCCTCCGATAACCCCGCTACACGGGAAGGTTCGCGGAATGCGACGAATATTATTTAACACGCGGCGCCTCTTCGCCGCAACGGTCGTCGCGGGCACGCTCGTCCCCAGCGTCGGGTGCGGCGCGTCGCCCAAAGATAAAGTCCCCTCCTCTCTCGGCGAACCGAGCCGCGATGCCGTCAACGCCGCGGTAGCGGCGAGCCGCTCTAACGCTATCGTTACGGCCGCGGCGAAAGCTATCCCCGCTGTCGTCACTATTAACACCGTCCAGACGGTCCGCCGCCGCGTCTTCAACCCCTTCTTCAGCCCCCGCTGGCAGGACTTCTTTAAGGACTTTCTCGGGCCGCCCTACAAGGAATACGAAGAGAAAATCCCTTCGATGGGGTCCGGCTTCATCTTCGACGCCGAGGGTTACATCCTCACCGCCGAACACGTTGTCCACGGCGCCGACAAGATCAACGTCGTCTTGGCGGACGGCCGTACGTTCCCGGCAACGTGGCTTGGCTCGGATTACGAGCGCGACGTCGCCGTCCTGAAAATCGAGGGGAACGACCTCCCTGCCATCGAACTGGGCGATTCCTCTTCGGCTCTCATCGGCGAGTGGGCCATAGCCATCGGCAACCCCTTCGGCCACGTCGTCTCGAGCGCGTCGCCGACGGTCTCGGTGGGCGTTGTCTCCGCTCTCCATCGCCAGATGAAAAACGCCGGCCAGGGCGGCATCCGCGTATACGACAACCTCCTTCAAACCGACGCCTCCATCAACCCGGGCAACTCCGGCGGGCCTCTCGTCAACGCCCTTGGCCAGGCCATCGGCATTAACGCTACCATTATTACGACCAGCGGCGGTTCCCTCGGCACCGGTTTCGCCGGTCCCATCAACGTCGCCCGCGTTACCGCGAAGGCCATAATCGCCGAGGTCGCTGCCAACCGCCCCCGGGCCGCCCCCCCCCCCCCCCC
>CAZJNB010000293.1:0-2759 GCA_964547385.1 uncultured bacterium | reverse complement strand
GAGGGAGAGGTAATAAATTTATGGCGGAGCGCCGCGGCGAAGCTCAAACGCAAATAGCGGACGGCCCGAGCTGAAGCTCGGCCGCTACGTCCGCCAAAAAAAGGCCGCCCGGCGGGGCGGCCTTTTACATCTCGCTATTCGCCCGGCGTCGTTGCCGCCTCCCGGTCTTGTTTCTCTATTTCGGCGCGGACCTGCTCCTTGAGCCGTTCGCGCGCGGCGAAGGCATCCGCCAGGAACTGGACCATCTTGGGGTAGGCGTCGAGGCGGTTGGCCCGTTTGCGGAGGCCGTGGCCCTCGTCCTCGTAGCGGAGGTAGAGGACCTTCTCGTCGCCCAGTATCGCCCGGGCCTTCGCGACGACCTGCTCGGCCTCTTCGATAGGGACGCGCGGGTCGTTGGCGCCGTGGATGACCATCAGCGGCGCCCGGATGCTGGCGACGTGGCTTAGCGGCGAGATCGCCTCCAATAGCTCCCGGTCTTCGGCGAGCGAGCCGTATTCGTCCTCCCGGAGTTTTACGCGCCAGGGCCCGGTGTTCTCGAGGAACGTTACGAAGTTAGCGATGCCGACGACGTCTACGCCCGCGGCCCAGTAGTAGGGCTTTTGGGTGAGCTGGGACAGGACCATAAAGCCGCCGTAGCTCGAGCCGTAGACGGCAACCCGGAACGGGTCGGCCCACGGTTGGCGCTTCAGATAATGCCAGCCCTGGGCGACGTCGAGGACGGCGTCGAGCCGCTTCTCCACGTTGTCGGCGTCGGCGTATGCCTTGCCGTAGCCGCTCGAGCCGCGGAAGTTGGGGACGAAGACCGCGTAGCCCGCGTCGAGGAAGTATTGGGTGATAGCGCCGAAATAGGGCCGGGCCTGAATCTGCGGGCCGCCGTGGGCGATGACGACGACGGGCGTGGCGTTGTCGTCTACGGCGCCGGCCGGGACGAATTGGAACGCCGGGACCATCGTCCCGTCGAAGGAGGGGTAGTAGACGAGCTGGGGCGCGACGAAGGACGCGGCCGGGATGCCCGCCAACGCCGCGCGTGTTACCCGCGTCGCCGCGGTCTTACCGATTTCCCAAGTGTAGACGTCCGGCGGCGCCGTCGCCGCGGAGAGGGTGAAGAGGAGGCGCTCTTCGTCCGGCGAGAAGCGCGCGCCCCAGATGACGCCCGGTGTCGCTTGCGCGGGCGGCGGAACGTCCTCGCCGGTCGCGAGGTCGCGGAGGTGGAGGACGTCGTAGCCGTCCTCGTTCGTCGTCCACAGGAGGTAGCGGCCGCGACGCGACGTTACGACGGCGCCGACGTCCCACCGCGGCGTCTCGAGCCATCGGTAGCTCCCCGTAGCGAGGTCGTAATACGCGAGCGCGAGGTAGTCGCGGCCCTCGTCGGACGTGAAGTAGAAGCCGGCGCCGTCGCCGGCCCACGCCACGGTGCCGACGTTGAGCTCGCCCTCGTGCAGCGTTAGGAGCTGGGCCTCGCCCGAGGCGACGTCGAGTAGGTAGAGGTCGCCGTCTTGCGAGCCGTTCGCCCGATACGTTAGGAGCTGGGAGCCGTCCGGCGAAAAGGCGAGGGCGGCGTTGTAGCCGTCGTGCCGCATAATCATCCGGCGCGCGCCGGTCTCGAGGTCGAGGAGGTAGAGGTCGAAGTAGCGTTCGTCGCGCTCGTTGGCGCCGAAGGCGACGTAGCGGCCGTCGCGGGTCCAATCGCCGTAATCGTAAATTACGTCGGCGTTATCCGTCAACGCCGTGAGGCCCGAGCCGTCGGCGTTCATCAGGTATAGCTGGGTGCGCTCATCGCCGCCGCGGTCGGCGCCCACGAGGACTTTCCCCGTCAGCGGATGGGCGACGGCAAACTCGACGCCCTCCTCGAAGAACGTTATCTGCTCGGGCCAGCCGCCCGTCGCGGCCATCCGCCAGGCCTGCGTTACGCCCGTCGTCCGGTTGCGGAAGATGACCTCGTCGCCCGGCAGCCAATAACCCTGGTAGTTGCCGCGGATGTTGAGGTATTGTTCGATAGTATAGGCCGGCGCGGCGGCCGGGAGGAAGGAGGCCGCGAGGGCGACGGCGAGAAGTAGGCGTCTCATATCTTCACCTCGGCCTTGTTTGTAACATAGGCGAGGCGCCGCCGCAAGGCCCGCCGCGGCGTGGGGCCAGCCGGCGTTTATACGCCTGGCGGTTAACCTCGGCTATCGCGGCGTCGCCCGCGCCGGCGGCGCGTGGTTCGCGGTGAACCACTCGCTCGTGCCGCTCGCGCCGGCGTATCTGGCGGTGGGAGCGGCGGTCGTCGTTGGGCTCGCCCTTTTGGGGATAAAGCGGCGTCTTGGCTCGTACGCGGCGGTCGGCGCCGCGGCCGTCCTGACGCTTCTATATTGGCGCTTCTTCGACGGCTACGCGACGCCTTGGGCGGCGAGCTTCCCGGCGGCGTTCGGCCTATTGTTCCTGGCGCGGCCGTCGGCGCGGCGGCTTTTTCGGGGCATCGGCGGCGCCCAGAAGGCTTTTTATCTCGCCGCCGCCGGCTTCGCGGCGACGCTCTTCGTTATCGTGCCGGGCACGAGCGGCTTCGCCTGGGGCCCGCGGTTCCTCCTCTACGTCATCCCGGCCGCGGCGGTCGCGGTGAGCCGGCTCGCCGGCGGGTGGCCCGGCGAGGGGGCCGCCGGCCGGCGCGCGGGAAAGTGGCTCGTAACGGTATTGCTCGTCTTCTCGGCGGCGCCCCAGCTCTTCGGCATCGCTCGCTTGCGGCCAGCGCGCGCGGACCACGCCGCGTTAGTAACCGCGGT
>CAZJNB010000292.1:0-2768 GCA_964547385.1 uncultured bacterium | reverse complement strand
TCTCGCCCCACGCGAAAGGCGGCCCGCCGGGCCGCCCTCTCTCTTAAAAAATATAACGTCCTACGTTAAACGCGCTTAAGGCGTCGCCGCGCGGGCGAGGACGCGGTTATATGCGCCGCGCGGGACGACGGTGACGGCGTCGAGGAGACGGCCGTCGAGGTCGTAGACGTTCACCGTCAACTTCTCCTCGCCGATGAGCAATATAGCATAGTGATAGGTCATCGCGAACTTCCGGCAACGGGGGTCGTCGCGAGTGCGGCCGTAGAGGGGCGCGCCGCCGCCGCCGGCGATAATATAGTTGGTCCCGCGGTAGAAGAACCGCTGGTAGTTGTGGTCGTGGCCGCAGAAGACGAGGTCCACCGCGTATTCGTCGAACAAGGGCACGAGGTATTTTTCGACCATTACGCCCGTCGGGTCTTCGCGGCTCAGCGAGAAGGGCGGGTGGTGGAATATTACGATGGTATATAGGCCGCGTCGTTGCTGTAGCTCACCCTCGAGCCAGCGGTATTGTTCGGAGCCGGGCGAGAAGTCTACGTTGGTGTCCAGGACGAGGAAGCGCGCCGGGCCGCGCGTAACCGTATACCATTGCTCGTTGCCGGGGAGCTCGAAGTTATCGAAGTAGAGCGGCGACTCGAGCTCGTGGTTGCCGAGCGCCGGGAAGAACTCGGCGCGGGCGCGCAGGTCCGCCGTTATCCGATTGAATATTTCCCAATCGAGCGGGTCGAAGCCGTTGTTCACGAGGTCGCCGGTGTGGAAGACGACCGCCGGCTCCCGCGCAAGCATCGCCGCGACGACGCGGGCGTGAACGTCGTGGCCCGTTCGCGAGTCGCCGTAGACGGCGACGACGAGCGGCGCGTTATCGCCTTGGGGCGCGAGCGACGTGTCCGGCGCGCAGGCGACGGCGGCGAGGAGGGCCGCGAGAGCTAAGGCGGGTAAAATCCTTTTCATAATTCGATGGTAGCAAAAGGGGACGCCGAAAGCAACGGGGACGAGAGCGCCGAAGAAAACGTGGACCAAACGAAAGAAGCCGGCCGCGAGGCCGGCTTCTTTGCGCGCGAGGGTTAAGAAGCTAATACACGTTCACGTGCATCTTCTTGCCGCGGTATTCCAGCTCGTAGGCGTTCATATCGCCCTTGTTGAGGTTGGACCGCTCCTGGACGTCGTCCTCGAACACTTGCTCGCGCTCGGCCTCCTCCAGCTGGGCGAGGTAGGCCTTTACGGCCGCGGCGTCCGGGACCTCCCCCACCTCGGCGGCGAGGGCGGCGTCCATAGCGTAGCCGCTTAGGAGCCGGGGCCATATCGTCCGGAAGAGGTCGTGGTTGGCGAAGATGTCGCCGGCCGCGATAGCGCCGTCCGTGAAAACGACCACGCCGACGACCTCCTTCTTCTGAGCCAGCTCGCCGAAGGCTTTCTCGTATTCCTTTACTTGTTTTTGAAATTCCGCGTCGCTGTAGCTCGCCGTCAGCGCGTCGCTCTCGGTAACGGTGCCCCGCTCGGCGTTGACCTTCGAGACTTCGGCCCAGACCTCGCCCTGGTCGTTTTTCCCCTGGGCGGTGCCGCGGATGCTCGCGGGCGCGAACTCCTTCCTGTATTCGAAACGCTCACTTACGTCGGTCCACCGGCCGGCCTCCACGCAGAACGCGGCGACGGCGTACTTCCCCCCCGGCGGCACTACGGTATCGTAGGAGATGATGCGGTCTTGCTTGGCGCCGCGGACCATCTCGCCGGCCAAGAGAACGACGTGCTTGCCGGTATCGTTGCGGACCTCCAGCGTGTTGACGGACGCCCCCTCCTCGAGCTCGGCGAGCTGGAACTTCCCGGTCTCGAGCGCCTCCTCCATCGTGAGGATGTCGCCCAGCTCCTCGCCGCCGCCGGGGAGATAGACCGGATAGACGGCCAGTTTGCCGTAGACCAGCGGCTCGCCCACCGTCAGCTCGGCGTAGAAACCCTCCTCGCCGCCGACGGTCGCCGCCGACATCGTAAGTAAAATTAGAGCGCCTACTACTAACGTGGTCGCGGACAAGACCTTTGCCATCGGGAAACCTCCTTTGCGTTCGCCCGTTAAGTTTCATTAATAATAGACGGCCGCGGCGGAATAGAAGTTTAACCGCCGGTTGAAGAAAGGCCCGTCTTAGGTTAGAATAAGGAGCAACCCTAAAAGGACGGTTCCTTATGGCGCCCACGCACGGCTCAGCTCTCCTCGAAGTCCTGGCGGCCTTTCTGGTCGCCGCGGCGTTCCTCTTGTTCGGCCTCGCCTGCCTGAAACGTCTGTTGATGTTGACGGCGGGGAAACCCGAAAAGCGTTTCGACCGGCTCGCGACGAGGTTCGGCAACTTCCTCCGGCTCGTCTTCGGCCAGCGGCTCGTCCTACGCGAACAGCCGCAGGGCTTGGCGCATTTCCTAATCTTCTGGGGCTTCGTCGTCGTCGCCGCGGCGAACCTGGTGTTTATGGTCGAGGGCTTTTGGGCCGGCTTCCGCATCCCGGGCGTAACGGACGCCGGCTGGTATCGCTTCCTCTTCGACGTCTTCGCGGTGCTGGTCATCGTAGCGGTCGTGGCCGCGGCGCTGAGGCGCGCGGTCTTCCGGCCGCCCGGGCCTACGGGCGGCTTCGGCGCCTACTTCATCCTCCTGCTCATCTTCGTCCTGATGGCCACGGACCTCATAAACGAGGGCTACCTCCTCGGCTCGAGCGGCGTTCGGACGTGGTCCGTCCCGGCGGGCAGCGCCGCGGCGTCGCTCTTCGCCGGCCTGGGGGTGGTAGGGCCGAA
>CAZJNB010000291.1:0-2773 GCA_964547385.1 uncultured bacterium | reverse complement strand
GACGCCGCGGGCGTCGCGAGCGACGACGGCGGGTATTTATATGCCACGACCAGGTATTACCACGTATGTAAAGGGACTACGGCCGGTTCATTTCTAACGAGCTGGGGTGGCCAGGGCTCGGGCCCCGGGCAGTTCGACTCGGCGAAGGGCGTGCGGGTAGGGCCGGACGGCAACGTCTACGTAACGGAATGGGGCACGAACAAGCGGGTACAGGTCTTCACGCCGGCGGGCTCGTTCCTCAGGATGTGGGGGACGCCGGGCCAAGGGCCCGGGCTTTTCGAGCAACCGTGGGACCTCACGTTCGACCGCTTCGGCTACGTCCACATAGCGGATAACGACGGCGTCGAGGTCTTTACGAGCACCGGCTCGTTCGTTACACATTACGGCGAGCAGGAAACGGGGATAAGCACGTATATAGACGCGGCGCCCAGCGGCTACGTCTACGTCGTGGACCCCGACGCCTGGGAGATCGACGTCTACTACGTGAGCGGCGACGCGGTAGCGCCGGCGTCGCTCGGGCGGGTGAAGGCGTTGTTTCGGTGAGGGCGCAAGGCCTTGCGCCCCTACGCAATAGGCCGCGCGCTTGGTGGGCGATGATGAAAAAACGCCGGGCTTAGCGCCCGGCGTTTAACTTTTCAAGTTATTTCCTCGGCTTACGGCGCGGCGCTTATATCCAGCTTGTAGATTCCCCGCGAGCCGGTGTCGCCGACGAAGAGGTAGGCGCCGTTCCAGGCGAGGCCGGCCGGGTGCCACCGGGCCGTCGCGAACTTGCGGTTAATATCTAAGTTGTCTTTGCGGTGCCAGTTGAGCCAGCCGCCGCGCCAGTCCGCGGACCAGACGCGGCCGCCGGCCTTCTCGAAGCCGCGGATATATTGCGGTTCCTCGTCCACGCGGCTCCAGCCCTGGGGCTGCCAGCCGTCGTCGAACGCGTATATCGCCTGCGTCGCCTGGTCGAAGACGTGGAAGGTCCCGGCGTCGTAGAACATACCGCGGATGTCGGCCAGGCCGGTGGGGAAGTGCGCCAGCTCTTCCAGCCGCGGCGTAAGGCTGTGCCGGTAGACATCGCCCGTATCGACGGCGGCGACGTAGATATATTTCCCGTCCGAGCATATCGCCGCCGGCGGGCCGTAGCTCGTGCCCGCGGACGAGAGGACCGAGCCGCTTGCCGGGTCGATGCGGTAGATAAGGCCGGCGCCGTCCTCGTCGGCGAGCCAGATGTTACCGTCGGCGTACGTCATATCCGCGAGCCCTTTGCCGGGCGCGGCGAAGACGCCGACGACCTCGAAATACGACTCGCGTTTGACTTCTTCGGGGGCGCTCGGGCCGCCGGCGCAGCCGCCGAGGAGGGCCGCGGCGAGGGCCGCAACGCCCCAGCGTGGGTATCGGCCTATTTTCACGGCGCCGCGTCTTCGGCGGGCGCCTCGTCGGCGCCGGATTCGTCCTCGGCGGGCGTCGCTTCCTCTTCGGCGGTCCCGGCGCGGAAATATTCCTCGAACTCGCTTGTTTCCTCGAGCTCTTGCTCTTCCACCGCTTTTTCTTTTTTCTTCTTATGGGCGTCTTTGACGCCTTGCCAGATCGCGACCGTCGCGATGCCGGCGATGGCGATAAGGCCGAAGATGGGGATGCTGATGCCGGTGGACGGCTCGTGGTAGGGCTCGGGCGGGCCGGCGGCGGCGTGGGCCGCGGGGGCGCCGCCGAGGAGGAACGCCGCGGCGACGAGCGCCGTTGCCGCCACCGACGCGGTAACCTTGGTTAAAGGGGACATTTTTTTCACCTTCCCGTATGAGCTAACTCCTATCAATATATTACCACTACCGCGGCGAGCTGTCAAAGGCTAATTCCGCCCGGGCGGCGTGGCCCTTGCCAAGCGGCCGCCGTTCTATTATAATCGCGGTCGAATATGGAGGCGCGATGAGGTTACCCTGGACGCCGCCGGCGGGCAAGGAGTTCGACGTCGTGGGGATGGGCTGTGCCGCGATGGACATCGTCGCCGTCGTCGAGCGGATGCCGGCGTTGGACGAGAAGGTCCACGCGCTCGCGATGGACCGCCACGGCGGCGGGCCCGTCGGGACCGCGCTCACCGTCTGCGCCCGGATGGGCCTTAAGGCCGCGTTCGCCGGCCAGGTGGGCGACGACTTCGCCGGCCGCTTCATCATCGCCGAGTTCGAACGCGAGGGCGTCGACCTCCAAGGCGAGGTCGTCCACCCCCACACGCAGTCGCAGATATCGCTCGTGCTTGTGGATAAGGCGACGGCGAAGCGGACGATAATCTCGGGCCGGGGCGAGCTGGCGGAGGCGATGTGCGACCGTATGCGCCACGAGATGGCCCGTAAAGGCAAGATATTGCACGTGGACGGTTACGATATGGACGCGGCGATTTGCTTCGCGGACGAGTGTAAGGCCGCCGGCGGCATCGTCGTCTACGACTGCGGCTCCGTCAAAGAGGGGTCCGTCGCGTTGCTCGCGCGGACGGACGTCGCGGTAACTAGCCGCGTCTTCGCCGCGAAGATGTTCCCGGGCGAGGACTACGAGGCCGCGTGCCGCGCGCTTAGGGAGATGGGCCCCTCCTACGCCGGCGTAACGCTCGGCCGCGAAGGCGCCGTAGGGCTCGACGGCGAGGAGTTCTTCGAGGTGCCGGCGTTCGCGGTCGAACTCGTGGATACCACCGGCGCCGGCGACGTCTTCCACGGCGCCCTCGACGTCGCGATTCTCAAGGGTTGGGGCTTCCGAAAGGGTATGACGTTCGCCGCCGCGGTCGCGGCGATGAAGTGCC
>CAZJNB010000290.1:0-2774 GCA_964547385.1 uncultured bacterium | reverse complement strand
GACGACGTGCGAGGTATACGGCGGCGCCGTCGAGAATATGAGCTTCACGTCGTGGGCGGCGAGAAATTCCCGGGCTACAGCGTAGGCCGGCCGGGCGAAGCCGGCGTAGAGGTCCGGAAAGGTGAAGATCCGCCGAACGCCCCGCCCGAGCCGGCGTGCGCCGCGCGCCAGGACGGAAGGAGACCCGGGCGCCGGCACCGACGCGTCGCCGCCGCGGCCGCCGCCCCACCAGCGCCGGGCCCGAGCCCGTCGTACCGCGGCCGCCGCCGGGATTTCGCCGAGCAAATCCTCGTCACGGACGTGGTAGCGGCCGGCGCCGGCCACCACCAGCGGCCGCCAGCCGCACGCCGGGAGATATTTTGCTAACTTGAGCGCGCGCAGGACCGCGCCGCCGCCCATCGGCGGAAAGAAATACGACAGGAATAATAATTCGCGCATAAAAAAAGGCCGGCGACGCCCGCCGACCCCCGCCGCGACGCCGGCGTGGGCGCCGCTACGGCCGGAAAGCCGTAGACGCCTCGACGTTATACGAGGTGAGTTGCGCCAGGAACGTGTAGCGCGCGCCGTTGGGCACGCCGACCTCGTCGCCGTCGTATTGCACGAAGCCCTTACTCGGCTTAAACCACCCGTATTGGACGTACGTCATCTCGGCATCGCCGCCCTGCGTCATATGGAACGTCGCGTAGATCGTGCGGCGGATTTTGTAGCACTCGTCAAAGGTCCCCATCGGCAAAGTCAGGTCTTCCTTGGTTACGACCGCGCGGATTATCTCCACGTCCACGGCGTCGTCCTTGCCGTCGTTATCCACGTCCGCCGGGAGCCCGAGGCAGAGCGGCGAGAGGCCGTCCTGCTTGGCCTCGGACCAGTTTCGATTGACCCGGAGGGGATAGACGAAGTGGCTCCAGGGCGGGTCGAAGTAAACCGCGTCCGTCATCATCGCGCCGGAGTAGAACTCGCGCCCCAGCGCGGCGACGTGGTTCTCGTCGTCGTCGTCAAGGTAGTAGACCTCGTATTCCTTCGCGCCGGCGGCGAAGCGTACCAGTCGCTGGACGACGCGGCCCCCTACGACGGCGTCGCCGTCGAACTCCTCCACATAATCGAAGGCGTCGCCGAAGGGGACGTTGTTGAAGTATCGCTGGTAATTATAGGTCCAGTTGGAGCCGTCGCCGTTGGGGAAGTAGCCGGCGTCGCCGCCGTCGCCGGGCGGCACCTCGCTCACGTTGCTACAGCCGCCGGCGGCGATAACCAACGCCGCCGCGGCCGCCAGCATTACTATTCTATTGTGCCTCATCGCCTCACGCCGCCCTTCTGGAAGATGCGCGCCCGGAGGGATTCGAACCCCCAACCTACGGATTCGTAGTCCGTTGCTCTATCCAAATTGAGCCACGGGCGCGGGGACGGCCTTATTTTACCAGATACGAACGCGCCAAGTCAAGCGCGAGTTAGCGCCACCGGGCCAGCCCCCGGGCGACCACGCCCAAATATTTACTTACGGCGCGCCGCCTAACGAGCGCCCGGACCTTCTCGGCGACGAACCGCGGCGACAACACTCGCGTCAAGATGAAGGCGACGCGTAGGCGCCTAAGCTCGTCCAACCCGAGCCCCGCTTGAAGGAGTATCGGCACGTTGTCCGGCGCGCGGAAGAGCCGGCGTTGGCCCTCGTTGGTATACCGCGCGGACCAGCGGAAGCCGGCAGGCAGGAGGCCCCGCGCCCGGGCGAACCGCTCGACCTCGGTCCCGGGGTAAATCTTGAGGCCGGCGTGATAGGCGCAGACGCGGATATAACGCCGGTTCCGCCGGATGAAGCGGTTGGTCCGTCTCGCCTCCGAGAACGTCTCGCCCGGGTGCCCGAGGGTGAAGAAGACCTTCGTCAACAGCCCCAGCTCCTTCGCCCAGCGCAACACCTTCTCCGCGGCGTCGAGGGTGATGCGCTTGCGGACGCACTCGTCGAGGACGCGCTGGGCGCCGGCCTCCACGCCGACGTCTATAAGGTAACAGCCGGCGGCCCGCATCTGCGCGAGGAGGTTTTTATCTACGGTATCGACCCGCACCTCGCACTCCCAGGGTATATTTATACACCGGCGCCCGAGCTCCGCGCAGAACGCCTCCACGTGGCGCCGGCTGAGGGTGAAGGTGCTGTCGAATATCTTTATCCCCGCCGCGCCGTAGTTCGCGAGCAAATCCTCGACTTCGTCAACGACCGCCACCGGCGAGCGCGCCCGGTAGCTCGCGCCGAACATCGCCGACGCCGAGCAGAACGTGCATCCGATAGGACAGCCGCGGGCGGTAATAATAGACGCGCCGGCGACGCCGGCGAGGTATTCCATCCGCGTCTCGTAGCGCGCCATCGGGACCAGCTCGCGCGCCGGCGGCCCGAGCGTATCCAAGTCCTCGATAAAAGGCCGCGCGTTATTGTGGACGACGCCGCCGCGGCCGTCTCGATACGAGATACCTTTGATACGGCTCAGCTGTGAAGGGATACCCCCCGCCGCCGCCCATTTCGCAAGTTCGATACAGGTCCGCTCGCCCTCGCCGCGGACGACGATATCTACCGCCGGGATGTGCCGGAGCGTATCTTCGGGGGCGAAGGTGGCGTGCGGCCCGCCGAAGACGGTAACGGTGGGGGGAAAGGCCTCTTTCACGCGGGCGGCTACGGCGAAGGAGGCGAAGCGGCTGTGGCTAGTGCCGCCGATGAGGGTGAGGGCCGGCCCCAGCTCTTCGGCCACGCGCGCCGGCTCCCGGGCGTCAACCCGCTCGTCTATGACGTGAACGCC
>CAZJNB010000289.1:0-2776 GCA_964547385.1 uncultured bacterium | reverse complement strand
GGGCCGCGGGCGCGCACGTCTTGGTTACGGCAGACTGCGGCAACCGGGCGCACGACGCCTTAGCCGCGGCCGTCCGTGAAGGCTTACCCGTAATCGTAACGGACCACCACCGCCTGGCGGAGACGCTCCCGCCCGCGGACGTCGTCGTAACGTCACAACGTTTGCCGGAGGGGCACCCCGCCCGTACCCTCGCGGGCGTGGGCGTTGCGTTCAAGCTTGCCGAGTGCCTCTTGGCCGCGGGCGACGCCGACGTGCGAGCCGCAAGTCTTTTGCCCCACGTCGCCCTCGGGACCGTCTGCGACGTGGTTCCCCTAACCGGCGATAACAGAATCCTCGCCGCCGCCGGCCTTCGCGAATTTCCCGGGCCACTCCTTCCCGGCGTAAAAGCGCTGATGGCGGAAGCGCGCGTAGACGGTGAAACCGTAACGGCCTGGCACCTCGCCTACATCCTCGGGCCGCGCCTAAACGCCGCGGGGCGTTTGGGACACGCCGAGTTCGCGCTACAGCTCCTCCTCGCCGAGGACGAAACCCAAGGCCGCCCCCTCGCCCGGCGCCTCGAACTTTTCAACCGGGAACGGCGCGCGCGCGAAAAGGATATTGCCGGCGCGGCCTTCAAAGAAGCCGAAGCCCAAGTCGCCGCCGGCCGCCGGGGTATCGTCGCGGCACACGAGGGATGGCACGCGGGCGTCATCGGCATCGTCGCCGCGCGCATTGCCGAAAAGCTTTTCCGCCCGACCGTTCTTATATCCCTGGACGGGGAGCGCGGCCGCGGTTCCTGCCGGAGCATCCCGGCCTTCGACATCCACGAAGCGCTGACTACTCTCCGAGACTATATGATACGGTTCGGCGGACATCGCCAGGCCGCCGGCTTCGAGATCGAACGCGCCGCGGTGGCTCCCTTCGCCGACGCCTTCGGCGCCTACGCCGCGGCGAACCTCGACGAAGACAACTTACAACCGGTAATAACTGTGGACGGCACGCTTCCCCTCAACGCCGTGACCGCCGGTGCCATTACGGGACTATCTCTCCTGGAACCACTCGGCGAAGCCAACCCGCCGCCGACGTTCTTCGCGCGGGTCACCGTTTCCCGAGAGACGCAAAAGGTAATAAAAGGGGCTCACCTTTCTTTCGAAGCCGCCGCCGGCCCGGCGAAGTTTCGGGCCTTCGGATATAATTTCGCGCCCGACGGTGAACCGCTCCCCGCGGGCCAATACGGCCTGGCCTTTTCGCCGACCATCGACTCGTGGCGCGGGCGCAAACGCGCCGAACTACGTTTGCATTATATAATCCCCCTCGCGGCGGCGGGCGATGCCCGTAACGTAACCGTTATAGACCGCCGGAACGCACCCTGGGAAGAAGCCGTCGCGGACGCCGACGCCTCCAACGACGCGGTCTTCGGCCTCCCCCGCCAACGCGTCCTCGCCGGCCCGATGCCGTTCGTCGAATATACGGCCGCCCCTCCCAACGATACCCACTGGCGACGCTTATTCTTGGCCGCGCCGCCCTTCGACGCCCACCGACTGATGGCGCTCGCCTTGGCCGCCGATACGCTTATATTCGCGTTCGGCGAAAGCGCTGGCCGCGACGCCCGCGAACTTCTGGAGCGCCTATACCCGAGCCGAAAAAGGCTCGAAGCAAGCTACCGGAGATTACGCGCGGGCGAAACGCCCGAGGACGGCGTCGGCGAAACGCGGGCGCGCGCGGTCTTCGCCGAGCTCGGCTTAATCGAAACCGTCGGGACCAAGGCGATTCTTCCCAAAGAAGCCGGCCCGAGGCGCGCCCTCAGCGACTCCGCGCTCTTCCGGCGTTGCGAGCGCTTACGGGGGGCGGCCGAGGAGTTTATCGACAACCTCTCCCGGTGGCCGGCGGCTATGTTGCGCGAAGCGGTAACGGATTTGGCGCGCGCGGGAAAGGGGCTTGACACCCCGTCGTCGCTGGCTTAGTATTGCGTAAATAACGAGCGTTTATACTATGATAAAGATCGCAACGGTGCATACGGACGTAATCGCCGTCGAGAGGATACGGCTCGGGACGCCGCGGCTCAACACCGAGTGGCTCGAGCTGGTCAACGCCGGGTCCCAACCGGTAGATGTCCACGAATATTTTGTAGTGAACGGCCGCGGCGATAGTTTCACGATAACCGTACATCACCGCGAGACCCTAATCATCGGCGCGTATCAATCCTTGGTTATCTTTTCCGGCTTCCCGGATAACCCCGCGGACCCGGCGTTATGCTACCTCGCGAACCAAGCTATGCGCCTCTTCCTCAAACGGCAAAGTTACCTTTGGAACCCGGACGAGGACCGCGCCTACCTCTACGCGTCCCGGGAAGCCTGCCTTAAAAGCAAAAAGAACTACCTCGACCTCTATCACTACAAGCGCCGCTCGGCGAAAGTATTCATCAAATAAAACCGGCGCCGCCGTCGGAGGAAATATGAGAGCCGAAGGTTTTACGACGCGCCGTCGCCGCCTTTACCGAGAGAAACGCGCCCAGCTCGATAGCCTTCTCCAAACGCCGCTTCTCCTGTTCTGGGGGAAGTGGGAAGGGCCGAACATCCGCGCCCTCACCTTGGCCGAAGAGTTCACCCGGCCGACGTTCTTTTTATGCGAACCGGGCGGCGGGACCTACGCGTTCGTTCAAACGATCGAGACGGACCAACTCGCGGCGCTCGCCGGGGACGTCGACATCGTAGCCTACCACGGCGCCGCGGAACTCAAAGCCGCCCTCGCCGACCGCCTGGGGAAATACGAAACGGTCCTGGCGGAAGTATCGGAT
>CAZJNB010000288.1:0-2780 GCA_964547385.1 uncultured bacterium | reverse complement strand
GGCGCTCCCGGCGGTTACGCCTACGGCGCGAACGCCGGCGTAGGGCATTGGTACGGCAACGACTTCAACGTCTCGACGCTTAACGCCCGCTTCGTCCGGAGCCTGAAAATAATGGGAAACGGCGGCGTTTTGAACGGTTGGGACGGCTTCCGTATCGCCCTTTTCAGTTTCTCGTCGACGCCCGGGAGTATCATATGGCCCACGTCCGGCGTTCCTAAGTTCGTGAAGGGGTCCGGCTCGGGGTACGTGTGGTGCGAGTTCGACGTCGCCTGGACCCTCCCGGCCGCCAACTCGGCCTTCCTCGCCGGCCAAGAACAGTATTATCTCCCTCCTAACTGCGACCCGTTCTGGTTCGACAACAACGGGAACCAGATGCACACGTGGCACAAACCCGTCAACGGTCCCTGGGAACTCTTTACGGGTGGGCCGGTATATAATCTAATGCTCCGCGTCCTGGTCGAAGATACCGCGGCCGTCGCGCCCGCGTCCCTCGGGCGCGTCAAGGCCCTTTACTATTGAGGAACGTCGCCTACGAAGACGCCGGCCCCGCGCTCGGGCCGGCGTTTTTACCTGACGTCTCGCCTTTCCAACGCGGCAAGGCGTTCTTGCGCCGCGACATTACCCGGCTCGAGCTTTAAGCCGTAGCGGAAAGCTTCGGCGGCCGCGGCGTAATCCCCCCGGAGTTCGTTCACGAGGCCCATGTTGAAGTAAATATTGGCGTAGCCGGGCCGCAGGCCGGCCGCGCGTTCCAACGTCCGCATCGCCCCGTCGTAATTGCGCCGCGTTAGTAAGATGACGCTGTAATTGACCAGCGCTCCTACGTTGTTGGGGTCTCGCCTTAGGGCGGCTAAAATATACTGCTCCCCTACGCGCAGGCGCCCCTGTTTGACCAGTACGTGGCCGTAATTGTTTAGCGTATCGGCGTTGTCGGGCGTCAGTTTCACCGCGCGCGCGAGCGCCTGTTCCGCCTGGCCGAGTTCGTTCATCCGTAAATGGGCTAAGCCAAGGTTGTTCCAGGAGAAGGAATCGTCCGGCTCGAGCGTCACGGCCTTCTCGTAAGCCCGTACCGCGGCCCGTTCGTCGCCGCGGCGGGCATATACGGCGCCCAAATGGTGATACGAATAAGCGGCGGATACGGTAACGTCGCGTGGGGGCGGCCAATACGCCGCGACGTAGCCGCCCGCGATTACGGCGCCGGCCGTCGCGAGCTTCACCCACGCCTTCCCGCGGACGGCATCGGCCAGCCCTTTAGCCGCGGCGACCGCGAAGACGACGAGGAGGGGAAACGCGGCGAACCGGTAACGGCCGGTTATGAAGAACAACGTAACGAGCGAGCCTAAATAGATACCAACAAGGCCGAGCGACGGCCGGCGGTCCCGTTTCCACGACCAAAACGCCGCGCCGGCGAGTGCCCACGGCAATATTACACCCCACGTGAATGGTAAACGCTTCAACACGTCGCTTTGTTGTCGGAAGTAGGAGAAGTCCATATGGTTCGGTATTTCGTAGGCGGAAGCGAGAAGCCTGAGCCGCCGGCCTACCTTCGTTACGAAGTCCCCCGGGCGCGAGGCGGCGTATACAAGAGCCTTGCGGGTAAAGAAGGCCGATACTTCCGAAGGTCGGAGGGCGCGGCCCAGCTCCTTCTCGGCGTAAGCCCGAGAAGATTCCTCTAAATGGGAGGGCCAGGGCCCGGGCGCTTTGAATGTCCCGTTAGCGTTCGGGTTGTTACCGATATAAAGGTTGACGCCGCCGTTGGCGGTCATCAGCACTAAGTCGCGGCCCACTAAGTAGTTCCGTACAGTATACGGCAAGACGAGGGCCGCCGCGGCCGCTGTTAATACTACCAGGTTCCTCAGCCGGCGCGTCCGCGGCGCGGTTTCATCGAGGAACCATATCGCCGCCGCTACCGGAAGAAGTAGTAGGAGATAGCTAGGCCGGGCCCCTGCGCCGAGGGCGACCGTCGCGCCTGCCGCGACCGCGCGGCCGACCGACCACTTCTCGGTCGTTGCCAAGAGCGCGACCGCGACTAAGACGAACGGTAAAAGGAAGTCCATCAAGAGTTCGCCGTCGTAGAACACCGCCGTCGGCGAGAGGGCGTAGACGAGGCCCGCGGCGAAGCCGGCCCACATCCCGAGGAGACGTCGGGACAATAGGAAGACGAGCGCCGCGGTCACGGCCGAAACGAGTAGTTGGATGAGGGCGACGTAGCGGAGGTCGTCGAGCCCGCGGCGGCTTACGAGATCGAGCGCCGCCAAGAAGTACGGGTACAACGGGCTGGAATGGAAGTAGACCTTATGCCCGAGAAAATCGCCGCTGAGGATGGTGCGCGCGTCGGCGACGTAATTGACGGTGTCGCCCGTGGGGGCGTTAAAGAGCGGATGGTCGCGAATCTCGGCGTAATAACCGAAACGGACGGCGAGCGCCGCGGCGACGACTACGAGCGCCAGAACCGATATACGAAGACGTGCGGACATATCCCCGCCGATATTATCACATCATGAGCGGAAATACAAACGGTGCGCTATAAATTGGATTGGCGGCCCGGGCGCGCCGCCCCGCCCCCGGGCCGGGACGACGGCCGTCGCGCCCACGTCCCTCGGGCGCGTCAAGGCCCTTTACTATTGAAGAACGTCGCCCACGAAGAGGCCGGCCCCGCGCTCGGGCCGGCGTTTTTTATTCCGGCGTTCCCTTGGGATTTATTTTACGACCGCGAGGCGGCGCGCCGCGTGGTCGTCGCCGGCGGCCAGCCGGTAGATGTAGACGCCGGGCGCCAGCGCCCC
>CAZJNB010000287.1:0-2786 GCA_964547385.1 uncultured bacterium | reverse complement strand
CATCGCCGCTTACTCCAGGTAGTAGCCGCCCACGCACGCGACGGCCCACGTGACCTCGGCGGCCGGGAGGTCTACTACCAAATAGACGTCGAGGTAGCGGAAGAGAACGTCGCTCTCCCGGGGCGGCAGGCGCTCCAGGCGCGCGCGCACGACCGCCCATCCTCTTTCGTAATCGACGTTCTCGACTTCGAGCGCCGCGGCCGCGGCGTCGGCCACGATTTTATATCCCTTATTATAGGGCCGGTGCGCTTCGCGGGTGATGCGCTCGAGTTTTATCTTCTTTATCTTTTTACGTAGGGCGCCGAGGGCGTCGCGGGCTTTCTCTTCGTCGAACGCGGGCGACGCCAGCGGCTCGAGCTCTTGCGGCCGGAGGACGTAGCCGTATTCGTAGAGGCCCTCGTCGGCGACGAGGCCGGCGGCGCGGGCGAAGCCGCCGGGCTCGGTGGGCGCCGTCGGCGGCAACACGTCCAGATAAAAATACCGGACGTCGATAGGGGCTTCGTCGAGGACGTTCTTCTCGCCGACGAGCGGGTCTTTTATTGAGCATAGCAGAATCGCGCCGCCGGCGAGGCCGCCGGCCTGCCAGCGGCCGGCAACAGCGGCGAGGTCCCCCGGGCGATAGGCGTCGTCCGTCTGCGCCTCGACGGTCCGAAAGGGCGTCTGCCCGGGCCACAGGTAGAGCGGGACCTTCGTGCCGGCCGTGGCCGTCGCGGCCGCCGCTAATAAAACGAGATAGCGCGCGCCGGTCACAACAACATCGCGAGGAGGGCCTTCTGGGCGTGGAGGCGGTTCTCGGCCTGGTCCCATATCGCGCTCTGGGGGCCGCGGGCGACCGCGGCGGTAATCTCCTCGCCGTAGTGCGCCGGGAGGCAGTGGAGGACGATGGCCGCCGGCGCCGCCGCGGCAACCGTCTCCTCGTTTATAGTATATCCCCTAAACGCCTGTTTCTTGGCTTTGGCTTTCGCTTCTTCGCCCATACTGGCCCACACGTCGGCGTACAAGATGTCGGCGCCTTTGGCGGC
Organism: uncultured bacterium; assembly: GCA_964547385.1. GTDB lineage: Bacteria > RBG-13-66-14 > B26-G2 > WVWN01 > WVWN01 > CAZJNB01. The sequence goes on along the minus strand of CAZJNB010000287.1, from coordinate 1,764 downwards.
CGCGGCGTCGTTCGTTACAACGACCGCGCCGCCGGAGGAGGAGGCCAGCCCTTCGGCCCGGGCGACGATCTCGGCCGAGGGCTCGTAGCAGGGCGGCGTAACGACCGTAACGCGTAGGCCCATAAGGGTGCCGCCGAGCAGGAGCGAGTGGGCGACGTTGTTGCCGTCGCCTATAAAGACGAGGCGTAAGCCGGCGAGACGGCCGAAACGCTCCCGGGCCGTCATCAGGTCCGCGAGGACCTGGCAGGGATGGAGGCGGTCCGAGAGGCCGTTTATGACCGGGACCGTCGCGTGTGCCGCGAGCTCTTCGATTACGTCGTGGCCGAAGACGCGGGCCATAATGCCGTGGACGTAACGAGACAGGACCGTTGCGACGTCGCCGACCGGCTCGCGCGCGCCGATGCCTACCTCGGCCGGCCCGAGGTAAAGGGCGTCGCCGCCCAGCTCGTGCATCGCGACGTCGAAGGAGACGCGGGTGCGGAGGGATGGTTTCTGAAAGAGGAGCGCCAGCGTCTTGCCGGCGTGGCTCGCGCGAAGTTGGCCGCGGGCGCGCTCGCGCTTGAGCTCGTCGCCCAAGTCGAGGAGGGCCGTTACTTCGGCGGCGGTGAAGTCCGCGAGCGATAGGAAGTTGCGTCCCCGGATATCGGGCGTCATCTCGGCTCCGACCTCGCCCAAGCGGCGTTACGTTGGCTCGTCCTCGGCCGTGGGTGCCACCGGGACGTAGGTATATCGTTTCGCCGCGTTCACCTCTACGCGGCCTACCGGGTGCTCGACTTCGTGGGGGAGGAAGAGGAGGGCCTCGCGCCGGGCGGCCCGCCTGAGCAGCGTCTTCTTCGCCGCGAGCGTCGTGAGGGGGTGGAGGTCGTAGGCGGTGGCGTAGGCGAGGGGGACGAAGGCCGCGGTGGGGATGATGTCGCCGGGGAAGTAGGCGAGCCGGCGCCGGGAGGCGACGCGGACGATTTGATGAGCGGTGGTATGGCCGCCCGTCACCGTCACCGAGACGTTTTTATTCACGTAGTGGTCGCCGTCGAGGAGGCGGAGGCGGCCCGCGGCGCGGAGGGGGAGGAAGTCCTCGGGCTGGAAGCCGCCGCGTGTTCGCTCGTTGGGATGGGTGGCGTCTTCCCAATCGCGGCTCTGGACGAGATAGCTCGCTCGGGGGAAAGTAATACGCAGGACGCCGTCGTCGTCGCGCATCGTCGCGCCGCCGGCGTGGTCGAAGTGGATGTGGCTTAGTATCACCACGTCCACATCCTCGGCGGCGACGCCGAGGGCGGCGAGCTCGGCGAGGAGGGCGCCGTCTTGGCGCAGGGCGTAACGGTCGCGCCATTTAGCGTTGAGCTTGTTGCCCAGGCCGGCGTCGACGACGATGTTCTGGCGCCGCGTTTGGATGAGGTAACAGTTGACGCCGAGGCGGATGCGGCCGCGGCGGTCGGGCCGGTCGTGGCGCGACCAGACCGGTTTGGGGATGATGCCGAAGATCGCGCCGGCGTCGGTCCAATAGAAGCCGTCGCGAAGGAGGTGGACGCGTACGTCGCCGATGTTGTAGGAGAGGGGCATAACGGCTACGCCGCGGCGCCGACGCGGTTGGCGAGGGTGCCGCAGGCGGCGGCGGCGGCAACGCCCCGCGCTCGCCGGACGGTGAGGGCCCACGGGCCCCGCGCCACCTCCGCCAGGAACGCGGCGAGGGTCCCCTCGTCGGGGGGCTCGTAGGGGGCGCCGGGCCACCGGTTCATCGGGATGACGTTAATCTTCGAGGGGATGTCG
>CAZJNB010000286.1:0-2809 GCA_964547385.1 uncultured bacterium | reverse complement strand
CGGGGCGCGCGCGTAATTATTAATCGGAAGTTGAGCAAAGGTCGCCCCGCGGGCGGCCTTTTTTATTTAGATACTGTATTCGCCGCCGACGAGGTCAAGGTTTAACCTTAGCCGACCTTAGGGCGGAGCGGCCCAAAGCGATTTACCTTGCCGCGGCCGCGAGCCGATGTTATAAATTGAGGTTATAGCTATGCCCCGAGGAGGCGTAATATATGGCGATACGGACCGTTATTATGGGTGCGGCCGGCCGAGACTTCCACAACTTCAACGTCTTCTTCCGCGATAATGCGGATTACGACGTCGTCGCGTTCACCGCGGCGCAGATTCCGGATATCGAAGGGCGCCGCTACCCGGCGGCCCTCGCCGGAGCGTTATACGCCGATGGTATTCCTATAATCGCTGAAGAGGAGCTGGGGCCTTTGATCTCCCGCGAGGACATTTCACGGGTGGTATTCGCCTACAGCGACGTCTCCCACGAATACGTAATGCACCGGGCCTCGCTCGTCAACGCCCGGGGCGCCGACTTCGTCCTTCTGGGCTGGCGGGCGACGGCGCTCAAGTCGGCCAAGCCGGTAATCGCGGTATGTGCGGTCCGCACCGGCGCCGGCAAGAGCCAGACGACCCGCCGGGTCGTGGATATTCTGGCCGCGGCCGGCAAGCGCGTTGCCGTCGTCCGCCACCCGATGCCCTACGGCGACCTCGCCGGCCAAACGGCCGAACGCTTCGCTTCCTACGACGACCTCGCCGCGGCCGATTGTACCGTGGAGGAGCGGGAAGAATACGAACCGCACATAGCGCGCGGCCACGTCGTCTTCGCCGGCGTGGATTACGGGAAGATACTCGCGATGGCCGAGGCGGAAGCCGACGTCGTCGTGTGGGACGGCGGCAACAACGACACGCCCTTTTACGTCCCGGACCTCCATATCGTAGTCGCCGACCCGCTCCGCCCGGGCCACGAGCGGACGTACTATCCCGGCGAGACCAACTTAATAATGGCGGACGCCGTCGTTATCAATAAAATCGATTCCGCTCGGGAGGAGGACGTCGCCGCCGTGAAGGCCAACGTCGCCGAGGTCAACGCCGGCGCCGTAATCGTCGAGGCGGAATCGCCGGTTACGGTGGACGACGCCGACGCCATCGCGGGTAAGAGGGTATTGTGCGTGGAGGACGGCCCGACCCTCACCCACGGCGGGATGACCTACGGCGCCGCCGTCGTCGCGGCCCGACGCTTCGGCGCCGCGGAGCTCGTGGACCCTCGGCCCTATCTCGTCGGCTCGCTGAAAGATGTCTTCGAACAATACCCCCATATCGGTACCCTCTTGCCGGCGATGGGTTACGGCGATGATATGGTCGCCGACCTCGAGGCGTCGATAAACGCGACGCCCGCCGACGTCGTCTTGGCCGGGACGCCGATAGACCTGGGCCGTCTTGTCAAATCTAATAAGCCCATCGTCCGCGTCCGCTACGACCTCAACGTGGTGAGCGCGCCGACGTTGGCCGAGATCATCCGGCAACGCCTTGCGTTGTAGCCGGCCCGCAGAGGAATGCGTTCCCCGGAGATAGACGGTTTCGAATTGGCGTGCCGGGGCCCGACGGTCGTGGCGTTCGGCGGCAACGCCATCATCAAGGCCGGCGAGCGCGGCGACATCCACGAACAGTTCGCACATACCCGCGCCTCGCTCGAGCCTCTCATCCCCCTCATCGCCGCGGGCGCCCCTCTCGTCATTACCCACGGCAACGGACCGCAGGTGGGCGACCTTCTCCTTATGGCGGAGGCCGCGCGCGATGAAGTCCCGGCGTTGCCGCTGGGGGTTTTGGTCGCCGACAGCCAGGGCCAGATGGGTTATATGTTTCAGCAGTCCCTTAAAAACCGCCTTATCGCCGGCGGCGTGGAGCGCGACGTCGTTACGGTCTTGACGCAGGTCGTGGTTGACCGCGACGACCCGCGCCTGCAACGCTTCACGAAGCCCATCGGGCCTTTCTTCGACGAGGATACCGCGCGGGAGCGAATGGCGGCCAAGGGCGTGGTGTTGAAAGAGGACGCGGGTCGTGGGTGGCGGCGCGTCGTGCCGTCGCCGACGCCGCGGGCGATCGTGGAGCTGGGGATAATCCGAGATTTGGTGGAGGCCGGGGACATAGTCATCGCCTGCGGTGGCGGCGGTATCCCGGTCTACTACGAGGACGACGGCCGGTTGGAGGGGGTGGACGCGGTGTGCGACAAGGACCTAGCGTCGGCGGTGCTGGCGCGCGACCTCGGCGCGCGGGTCTTCGTCTCCGCGACGTCGGTCGAACAAGTATTCTTGGATTTCGGTAAGCCAGGCCAGCGGCCTCTCGGGACCGTTACGCTGGCCGAGGCGAAGCGATATCTGGCGGAACGGCATTTCGGCGAGGGCTCGATGCGGCCGAAGGTAGCGGCGATAATCAAGTTCTTGGAGGGCGGTGGGATGCTGGGGGTGGTAACGACGCCGGAGCTTGTGCCCGCGGCGCTCCGGGGGGAGGTGGGGACGAGGTTCGTAACCTAATCCCCGAGAGCCGTAAAAAATTGACAACGCGCGCCGCGGCCTTTATAATCGCCCTGTGGCTTGGAATCGCCCCGAAGAGGAATCCCACCACGGCTTCGCTTTCCGATACGTAAAGCGCGCGTTCGACGTCGTATTCGCCGGCGCGGCGTTGTTCGTGTTCGCGCCGGCGTTCGGCCTGCTCGCGCTTCTCGTGAAGCTCTCGGGCCCCGGGCCGGTCTTCTTCCGCCAGGAGCGGACCGGTATGGGCGGCGCGCCGTTTTTCATCTTCAAGTTCCGGACGATGGTAG
>CAZJNB010000285.1:0-2810 GCA_964547385.1 uncultured bacterium | reverse complement strand
TGACCGGCGCCCGAGACGATGTCGCGATGCGAATAACCGGCGGCCTCGGCGGCGTGATGGCCGCGGCCTCCCGCGGCGCCGCCGAAGCAGGCGGCGTCGTAGTCGGCATCCTACCATCGTATGACGCGGGCGACGCTAACGAGTATGTCCGGATAGTAATCCCCACCGGCCTCGGGCACGCCCGAAACGTGCTCATAACCGCCGCCGCGGACGGCGTCATCGCCGTCGGCGGCCGATACGGAACGCTCTCGGAAGTTGCGCTCGCGTTGAAGTTGGGAAAGCCGGTGGTGGGGATAGATACGTCGTTTGCGCCCGACGGCCTCCGGCCCGTTGAAAGCGCCGTGGCCGCGGTCGAGGAAATCGCCGCGCTCGTGGAGTAGCCGGCGGTGACTACGGACGGAATTATCAGACGCAGGCTGTTATTCTCGGGGCAGGTTCAGGGCGTGGGCTTCCGTTATTGGGCGGTTCGCGCCGCGGCCGGTTACACCGTCGCCGGCTACGTCCGTAACTTAACGGACGGCCGGGTGGAAGTAGTCGTGGAAGGGCCCGCGGGAGATACGGAGGCGTTCTGCGAGCTACTCGCGCCCGGGCCGCCGTTCGGGCGCGTCCGTGGGGTAGAGGTGCTCGAGGAAACGCCCCGCGGCGAATTCTCGGCTTTCGACGTCCGGTTCTCGTAGAGAGAATACCCGGGAGGGTTAGCGCTATCGCTAAGGGCCAGAAGAAAGACGCGAAAAAAAAAGTCGAGCCGCCGGGCGCGGATAAGGCGGAGGAGGATACACTCGGGCCTCGGGAAATAAAGGAGGTAATCGCAGATCTCAACGCCGAGCGGCGATACGAAGTCAACCTCGTTCGGGAATACCTCAACGAGATATCGAAAGTTCCGAAGTTAAACCGTGAAGAAGAGGTAGCGCTCGCGAAGCGTATCGAAGCGGGTGACGTTAGCGCCCGCTCGGAGATGATCGTCGCCAACCTAAGGCTCGTGGTAAGCATCGCGAAGAGATTTATAGGCCGGGGGATGTCGTTTTTAGACCTGATAGAGGAAGGTAACCTGGGATTGATCCGCGCGGTCGAAAAGTTCTCGTACCGTCGCGGGACGCGGTTCAGCACCTACGGGACGTGCTGGATCCGCCAGACGATAAGCCGGGGCCTTATCAACCAGGGGCGAACGGTCCGCGTCCCGGTGCATATGATCGACCTTGCGAGAAAATACTTCCGGAAGGTGGAAGAACTCGCGCGGGAATTAGGGCGACGTCCCACGGCGACGGAAGTCGCGGCGGCGATGGGTATATCGCCGGAGGAGGTCGACCGGATATTACTCTCGACCCGGCGGACCTACAAACTGGACGGGCAACCGCCGGGCGTAGAACGGCGTCTGATAGATACTGTCGAAGACGACAAAGCGGAAATGCCCTTCGTTACCGCGTATCTCCTCATTCGCTACAAACGGCTGAAGGAGCTTATGAATCGTTTGAGCGACCGCGAGCGGGACGTATTACGGATGCGCTTCGGCTTGGAAGGCGCGGAACAGCTGACGTTAAAAGAGGCCGGCGCGAAATTGGGCATAACGCGGGAGAGGGTGCGCCAGATAGAAAAAGAAGCCTTACGGAAGCTACGCCACGCGTCGCGGGTGGCGGCAAGCGAAGACGCCGAAGGGGATTAGCGGCGCGCCGCGTGGTTCCCCCGGCCAAAGGAGTAGCGGTGGTTGAGGAAAAGCTCAAAGGTTACGTCCGAGACGTCCCCGGGTGGCCCCAAGAGGGGATAATCTTCAAAGACATAACGACTCTCCTCCGCGACGCCGACGCGTTTAAAACCGCCGTAGAGTCGTTAGCCGAAAGGTTCCGGGAGCGCGGCGTTAACTATGTAGCTTCCGTTGAAGCCCGCGGCTTTATATTGGGAGCGCCGGTGGCATACCTTTTAAGCGCGGGTTTCGTCCCGGTGCGGAAGCCGGGGAAACTCCCCTGCGATACCTGGCGAGAGGAATACGAGCTGGAATACGGCACCGACGCCGTCGAGGTGCACCAAGACGCCTTCGGCGCGGGCGACCACGTCTTGATCTGCGACGACCTTCTCGCTACCGGCGGGACGGCCCGGGCCACCGCCCGGCTTGTGGAACGGGCGGGCGCGACGGTGTCGGCGTTTGCTTTCCTCATCGAGCTTGACTTCCTCCGCGGCCGGGAAAAGCTGGCCGGTTACGAAGTTTTCTCGGTTATCCACTATACGTAGGCCGGCGCGGTATTGCCCGTTGGCGCGTAATATGTTATAAATAAAGGCTACCCGGGTGAACCGCGCCCGTAGCTCAGCAGGATAGAGCGGCGGTTTCCTAAACCGTTGGTCGGAGGTTCGAATCCTCTCGGGCGCGAACGCGGCGCGATGTCGTAACGTTATGGAATATTATTTAAATATAGACGGCGAACAACGAGGGCCCCTCGACATCAGCGAATTCCGCGAGATGGTGAAGAATAATGCGCTCTCGCTTGAGGACTACGTGTGGGACGCCAAAGAGGGCGAATGGATAAAGGTCAAGTTCCATCGGGAGCTCGCCGGCGTCTTCGAAGAGGAGGACGCCTTCGCCGCCGCCGCTGACGAAGGGTTCTTCATCAACGTCGAGGGGAAAACGGGAGGCCCCTTCCCCCGCGACGCCATAATAAAGGAGGTCGAAAGAGGTCGGTTCACCGGGGACCACTTCGTATGGGACGCCGTCGCGAGCCGTTGGCTTAAAGCCGCGGACCATCCGTTATTCGGCCAATTCTTCGGGGCCGGCGGCCAAATCGTCGCCGCGAAGAAATACTACCTGAGCAAAGAAGGCACCC
>CAZJNB010000284.1:0-2816 GCA_964547385.1 uncultured bacterium | reverse complement strand
ATCTACGCCGCCGGAGGCGATGATATCCGCGCCCGTCGCCTTATACACGCGATGGACGAGGCGGAGGGTGATGGCTCGTATCGCCGGGCCGGAGAGGCCGCCGTAGACGTTGCCCAGGACCGGCCGTCGCGCGTTTATGTCCACCGCCATCGCTGGGACGGTGTTGGCTACGGTGAGCGCGTCCGCGCCTCCCGCGAGCGCGGCCTTCGCGACGGCGACGACGTCCGTAACGAGCGGCGCGAGCTTCACCCACATCGGCTTAGCGGTAACTTCGCGGCAATCCCGCACGAGCGCGCGGAGGCCGGCGGCGTCGGCGCCGAACGCGGCGCCGCCCTGCTTGACGTTGGGGCAGGAGACGTTGACTTCCAGCGCGTCCACCCGCGCCTCGGCGTCGAGGGCCGCACACACGTCGCGGTATTCGCCGGGCGTCCGGCCCACGACGTTCGCGACGACCTTCGCGCCGCACGCGGCCAGCGCCGAGAGCTTCTCTTCTATAAAGACCTCTAAGCCGACGTTCTCGAGGCCAATCGCGTTTATGACGCCGGCGGGCGCCTCGGCCAGGCGGCGCGGCGGATTGCCAGGCCACGGCTCGAGGGAGACGCCCTTGACGACGACGGCACCCACGGCGTCGAGCGCCACCAGCTGGCGCCATTCGGTCCCGTAGCCGGCACACCCGGAGGCGAGGACGACGGGCGTCGCGAGTTCCAGGCGGCCTGCGGTTATTTTCATATCGGCGCTCACGGCGTGCCCTCCAACCTATCCCAATCTATCAACGCCGCGTCGAGCAGCGGCCCGTCCTGACATACGCAAATATAGGTGCCTGGCGGCGACTTGGCCGGGACCGCACAGCCGCGGCAGGCGGCGACGCCGCAGGCCATATGTTCCTCCATCAAGACGTAGACGGGCGTGTCTTCGCCTACGACCCCCAGGAGCGCGCGGTACATCGCCCTCGGGCCGCAGGCGACGAGCGCGGCCGGCGTCGCCGCTAAGGAGATATGTTCCGTAACTAAGCCGCGCGAACCTCTCGAGCCGTCTTCGGTTACGAAGGTAATATCTATATTGACTTCGCGCAAGCGGGAAGAGCCGCAAAGCTGGCCCGCGGCCCGGGCGCCGAAGACAAGCGCCGGCGTAACACCCGCGCGCGCGGCCGTCGCGAGCGCGAAGAATAGGCCGGCGATGCCGACGCCGCCGGCGACGAAGAGGGTATCGGCCGGCGGCTCGAACGTCCGGCCGAAGGGCCCGGTGAGATCAATACTGTCGCCCGCGGCGACGGCGGCGAGGGTCCGGGTCCCGGCGCCGACGGGGCGTATCAACAGCTCGAGCTCCTCGCCCACGGCGTCAAAGACGGAAAACGGCCTGCGGAGGAGGTGGCCGCCGCCGGGGACTTGGGCGAGGACGAACTGGAAAGGACGGACAGCGGCGGCGATTTGGGGCGCGCGAAGGCGCAGGAGGCACGCGTCGCCGTCGGCGTCGTTGGCGAGAACGGGCGCGGTTTCGTGGAAGTAGGACATAGCTTAGGTCCGGGCGCGGTAGAGCATCACGACGCCGACGACGGTGAAGATGATGTCGGGGAGGAAGGCCGCGAAGAGCGGCGGCAACGTCCCGTTTTGGCCGTAGGCCCGGCCGACGGCGAGGGCGCCCCAGAGCATAAAGCCGAGGAGGACAGCGAGGCCGAAGCCGTAGGCGAGGCCGGCGCGGTGGCTCTGGAGGGCGAGGGGGGCGCCCAGGAATATCACGACGAGGTTGGCGAGGGGGACCGAGATTTTGAGATAGAGTTCGACGCGTTCCTTGGTAGCGCCCACGCCCGAGGACTCGAGGTTGGCGATGCGGCTTGAGAGCTCGCGGAACCTCATCGCCTCCGCGGTCTTCTCCTCCCGCATAAAATCCTCCGGGACTTCGGGGATGTCGATATACTTTTTATCGAAGTAGGAGATGGCGATGTCGCCGGTGCGGCGGAAGGTGCGGATGGTACCGTCGCGGAATTGCCAGCGGCCCCGGCGCCACACCGCCTGGCGCGCGACGATGAGGCGGCGGAGCTCGCCGCCCGGGCCCTTCTCGATGATACGGATGTCGCGCATCTGGTTGCGGATGCCGTCGAAGACGCGGATGTAATAAAAACGGCCTTCCTTGCCGCGAAAGGTGAGGTTGATGCGGCGGATCGTCTTGAGGGAGGGCAAGCGCTTGATGTAGACGGCGTCGATCTCCTCTTTGCGGGTGTTGGCGTAAGGGACCGCGGTCTCGCCGAAGAGGAAGACGCCGGCGCTGATGGCGAGCGCCAGGACGACGACGGGCGCGATGATGCGCCTGAGGCTTATGCCGGCGGAGGTCATCGCGGTGATCTCGAGGTTGCGCGAGAGCGTCCCGAGCGAGAATAAGACGCCGAGCAAGACCGCGATGGGGTTCATCCATTTGATGATGTAGGGGACCATAAAGACGTAATATTTTATGATGATGGCGGCGGGAACGCCGTATTCGAGGAACTTCGATATCTTCTCGAAGAGGTTGACGACGAGGAAGATAACGACGAACGCCGAGAGAGCGGCGAGCCACATCCGGACGAACTCGCCCAAGATGTAGCGGTCCAGGATGCGGGGTTTAATACTCACCGCGGGCCTACGTCCCGAGCCGGCCGCGCCTCTTCCTCCCGGGCCCAGCGGGGCCGTCGCCGCCGATATATCGTCCGGATAAGGGGCCAGCGCCGGGGCGCCAGCCAGGCGAACGAGAGGGAGGATACGCCGCCGTAGACGGCGCGCCGCAGGAGCAAGACGCCGAGGGCGGTGAGCAGGAGGTTGGGGAGCCACATCGCCAAAAAGGGC
>CAZJNB010000283.1:0-2819 GCA_964547385.1 uncultured bacterium | reverse complement strand
GGGCCGCCGCCGCGGTATCGTCGCGCGAGCCGTCGTCCACTACCAGGATATGACCCTCGGCGAACTCCTCGCGGAGCTCCGCGACGGTCGGCGGGAGGTTCTCGGCCTCGTCGAACGCCGGGATTATGACGAGGGTTTTAATCGCGCGTTCCTCCCGGCGCCGGCGTTCTGGCGCCTCGCCGGGTTTTCGCCCAAAGGCGACAGGCCGCGGCGACGCCGAACCCCGCGGCCAGCGTCAATATTAAATCCATCGGGAGGCGGTAGCGCAAAAGGCTTACGGAGATGACGTGCGGGAGTATCGTAATAATCGCGGCGGTAGGCAGGAATATTTTCGCAAGCCGTCCGGGCGCGGCGATGAACCCCGCCGCGGCGCATATGTAGAGCGCTATGGTAAAGGCGGCGATGAACGCTAAGGCCCCGCCGGGGCCCGCGGGCGTATCGCCCTCGGCCGTAAGCGTCGGATATAAAGCGAACATATGCGCCAGCCGCCGGCCGCTGAGGCGGAGGAACGCGCCTTTATGCCCGGATATGAGGGCGCGGGCCTTCGCGAGCGTCAGGTCCTGGAGGGTTAGCTCAAGGTCAATGGCCTTCGTGCCCCGGGCCGCGGCGGCGCGACGGAAGTCGTCGGTGCCCGGGATGTCCCGGACCAGGACGACGTCGTCGCCGGCGAGCGGCCAGTTCCCCTGGTAGAGGACGCGGCCGACGTTGTAGTTCACCGGGATGAAGCGGCCGCTCAGCTGGTAGTTGCGAACGGTCCACGGCGCCAGGACGAGGGCGAAAACGAGCGTCGCGAGGGCGACGTTCCCGAGACGCGCGCGCGGCCTTTCGTCCTGCCGCCGGACGAGGAGGCACGCCACGGCGGCGACGCCCACATATATAAAGACGGGCCTCGTCAGCGCGGCGAGGGCGAGGAAGACGAAGCTCACCGCGAGGCGCCGCCGGCCCGCCGCGGCGTCCAAGTAGAAGTAGAGGAACAGCGCGAAGAGGAAGAGCGCCCACGTCTCGGAGAGGACGCGCGCCGAATAATATATCATATAAGGGTGAAGGGCGAACGCGGCGCCCGCGACGACGCCGGCGAGGTTCCCGGCGAGCCGTTTTCCGAGGGCGGAGAGCAACGCCGCGGTCGCGATACCGAGCGCCGCCTGGGCGCCGGCCGCGGCCCACGGCGCGGCGTCGCCGAACGCGGCGACGAACGGGAGGAGGAACGCCGGGTAGCCGGGCGGCAGGAAGAGCCGGAGCTTCAGGCCGAAGAGGGGGACCAGCCAGCCGCGGCCCGCCAGGACGTTCTGGGCGCACGATAGGTACGTAACTTCGTCGCCCACCGGCGGGCCGCGAGCCGCGGCGAGGTAGATACGGACGGCGAGGCCGAGGACGAAGGCCGCGACTAAGGCCGCGACCGCGGGGCTCTTCGCCCACCGTTTTAGCGCCGCTTTGGCCCGCGCGAACATCCGCGACCTATTTCTATCACAACCGCGGCGAGGTTGCAATTAAAAGGTGGCCGCGCGGCGCGGAGGAAAAATCCCCTTGATAATAGCCGCCGCGGCGTATAAAATACCGTAGTCGGAAAAGTTCTCCCGAGACGCCCGATAACCTTATAGGAGGCAAGGCCTTATGCTCCCGCCGTTTAAGAACGAACCGATCGTTTTTTTCAAGGACGCCGGCCAGAAGCTCGCGATGGAAAAGGCGATACAGCAGCTCGAGGGCGAGTTCGGCCGCGAATACCCCCTCGTCATCGGCGGCGAACGCGTTACGACCGCCGAGAAGCTCACGTCCATTAACCCCTCGCGGACCGACGAGGTCGTGGGCGTATTCTCGAAGGGCGACGCCGCGCTGGCGCGCCGGGCCGTCGCCGCGGCGAACAGGGCGTTCGCGCGGTGGCGCTGGACGCCGCCCGAGGAGCGAGCGCGTTACCTCCTCAAGACGGCCGCGGTTATGCGCCGCCGCGCCTACGAGCTCGCGGCGTGGATGGTCGTGGAGGAGGGGAAGAACTGGCTCGAGGCCTACGGCGACGTCGCCGAGGCCATAGACTTCTGCGAGTTCTACGCCCGGGAGATGATAAGGCTCGGCGGGCCGCAGGCGCTCACGCCGCTCGCCGGCGAGGAGAACGAGCTTTACTATATCCCCCTCGGCGCGGGCATAGTCATCCCGCCCTGGAACTTCCCCTGCGCGATTTTGGTGGGGATGACGATGGCGGCGGTCGTGGCCGGCAATACGGTCGTCCTCAAGCCCGCGTCCGCGGCGCCCGTTATCGCCTACAAGTTCTTTGAGATACTGGAGGAGGTAGGGCTCCCGCCGGGCGTCGTGAACTTCCTGGCCGGCTCGGGCGCGGTCATCGGCGACCTGCTGGTAGCGCATCCCCGGACGCGCTTCATCGCGTTCACCGGCTCGCGGGAAGTAGGCTTACGCATCAACCGGCTCGCGGCGCGGGCCAAGAAGAGCCAGCTCTGGATAAAGCGCGTCATCGCCGAGATGGGCGGCAAGGACTTTATTATTGTGGACGGGACCGCGGACCTGGACGCCGCCGCGGAGGGCATCGTCGCTTCCGCCTTCGGCTTCCAGGGCCAGAAGTGCTCGGCGTGCTCCCGCGCGATCGTAACCGACGACGTCTACGATACGGTCTTGGAGAAGGTCGTCGAACGGACGAAGGAGAAGGTAACGGTCGGCGACGTCCGCGACTTCGCGAACTTTATGGGCCCGGTGATAGACGCCGCCGCGGAGACGAAGATACTGGAATATATCGAGCGCGGGAAGAAGGAGGGCCGGCGGGTCTTGGGCGGCGACAAGCGCTCGAGCGAGGGCTACTTCATCAACGCGACCGT
>CAZJNB010000282.1:0-2838 GCA_964547385.1 uncultured bacterium | reverse complement strand
GGGCCCTGGATCTTGTGTTTCCCGGGCGAGCCGCCCGAGAGGACCGCGGCCTCCGCCGGCTCGACCGCGATTATCTCGGCCGGGACGTGGGCCTCGCGGAACGCCTGGGCGACGCCCATAATAGTCCCGCCGGTGCCGACGCCGGCGACGAAGGCGTCCAGCCGGCCGCCGGTCTGGTGGATTATCTCGGTAGCGGTGAAGAGCTTGTGCGCCTCGGCGTTGTCCTCGTTCTCGAACTGGCGCGGGAGGAAGATACGGTCGTCGTCGGCGGCCATCTCGCAACTGCGCGCGAGCGCGCCCAGAAATCCCTCCGCCTCCGGCGTGAGGATTACTTCGGCGCCCAGCGCCTCCATAATGAAGCGCCGTTCCTTGCTCATCTGCTCGGGCATTAGGACGCGCATATTATATCCGCGCGCCGCGGCGACCATCGCGAAGCCGATGCCGGTGTTGCCGCTCGTCACCTCGACGATCGTCATCCCGGCGGTGAGGGTCCCTTGCCGCTCGGCCTTCTCGACGATGTATTTCGCGATGCGGTCCTTGACGGAGCCGGAGGGGTTGAAGAGCTCGAGCTTCGCGAGGACCGTGGCCGCGGGCCCGTCGTCGCCGCCGGCGGCGGGGAGCTCTATGATGGGCGTGTTTCCTACTTGGCGGAGCATAGACGACCTTCCTTAATTATAGGTCCACGTAGCGGCTCGTGCGGACGTAGTCCTCGCCCAACAGCGGCGACGAGATGAGGAAGTCCGCGGTGGCGCGGTTGCACGCGGTGGGGATGTTGTAGAGGACCGATATGCGCAACAGCGCTTTGACGTCCACGTCGTGGGGGTGGGGCGTCATCGGGTCCCAGAAGCAGATGAGGACGTCGAGGTGGTTCTCGGCGATGGCGGCGCCGAGCTGCATGTCGCCGCCGAGCGGGCCGGAGCGGAAGCGGTGGACGGTGAGGCCGGTCTCCTCGGCGATAACTTTGCCCGTAGTGCCGGTGGCGTAGAGCTCGTGTTCGCCCAGCGTCCCGACGTTGTATTTCACCCATTCCAAGAGGTCCGGCTTGCGGCCGTCGTGCGCGACCAGCGCGATCTTCTTTTTCACTTATTCCTCCTCGAGCGGCTTAATTCCCCATCGGGTCGCGGACGGTGCCGCGGGCCCGGAGGTTCCGCCAGGCGCCGGCGAGGGCGAGGCCCGCGTTCACCAGCTGAGATTTCACCGGCCTGAACGCCAGCTCATAGGGCGGGGCGAACGTTACCACCTCGCCGCCGAAGCCCTTCTTGAAGTTGTAGACGCCCCACAGCGGGTTGGCCGGCGATGCCGCGCGCGGGATGCCCCAGAAGTCGAAGAGCTCGTAGCCGGCGGCCTTCGCCCACCGCGCCGCGGCCCACACCAGCGCGTTCGTCGCCTTGAGCTCGCGCCGCTTGGCGGACGACGCCGCGTGGGCGTAGTAGGCGTAGCGGCCGAAGCCGAGGACGAACGCCGCGGCCAACGGTTCCCCCTCGTGTTCCGCGACGACCACCGCACTTGCCGAGGCGAAGAGCGCCAGGACCTTCTCGTAGTAGGCCAGGCTATGAACCAAAAAGCGTTGGCGGGCCGTCGTCGCCTCGAGGAGGCCGTAGAAGAGGCGGAGGTCTTCGGCGGTCCCGCTCGCCCGGGTGGTAACGCCCCTGCGCCGGGCCAGCTTGACGTTGTAGCGCGTCCGCCGCTCCATCCCGGCCAGGAGCTCCTCTTCGCTCTTACTCAAGTCGAGGTATATCGTACGCCCGGGCTGGACGCCGCGGCCGGCGGCGCGATAGCCCAGCGCCTCGAGCGCCGAGAGGTTCGCGCCCTCCCGCGCCATCGGCTCGAGCTTGAGCGTAACGGCGCCGGCGGCGCGGGCCTTGTCGCGGAGCGCCGCGGTCAGCTCGGCCAGGGCCGCGGCGTCGCCGTAGTCCGCCAGGAACCCCCGCGGACAATACCACAGCTCGCCGCCCACCAGCGGGACCGGCCGCGCGAGGACTTGGGCGCCGGCGCGGGGCCCGTCGCCGTCGTGGACGATAAGCCGGCGCGGCCGCCAGCCGAACGCGCCCTTCAGCTCGCCCCAGGCGAAGCTGTGGGTGAGGGAGTAGTCCGGCCGGCCGCGGACGAACGCGTCCCACCGGCTGGCGTCGTCCACCTCCTCCAGCCGCCACGCCATTAACGGGATTATAGCAGACCGGCGGTAAATTTCAAACGGCAAACGGCCCGGGCCGCCGCGGCGCGAAAAAACGCCGCGATTATTCTGTCGTTATATCCTTGACAAGCGCCGGCGCCGGGTTATACTTAATAATAGGAAAGGGGGCCGAAGAGATGCGGGGATTTATATCGGCGGCGGTCGCCGCGGCGCTGGTTGGGGCCGGCGGCGCGCGCGCGTCAAGGCGCTTTATTATTAACGATTAGGGGCCGCGAAGACGCCGACGCCGGTTTTTCCTAAAAAATACTTAATCCTTTGAACAAGTTGTATAATATGATAGTAATAAAGTTAAGCACGCGAAGAGAAAGGGGCGACGAAATACGCCGGTTTCGATAAAGTTTCACGGGACGTGTTTCGAAAACCCGCCTAAGCCGAAGCCGGTCCAGGGCGTGAGGGTTTGGTTCCGGTGCGACCCATGCGACGAATTCCTTGGCGAGTGTTACTCCGGCGAGGACGGTAAATACGCCGTAGACGACGACGGGTGGAGCCAGAGCCACGCCGGCCATAACGTTTTCGGCCACGCCGAAAAAACAGGGTACGCCGTAACTAACATCGAATGGGAACCTTGGAACGGCGAAGTTACGGTTTGGGACCCGTTAATGATGCCGGATTAATTAAAGGGGTGTTAGATATGAAGATCGGCA
>CAZJNB010000281.1:0-2841 GCA_964547385.1 uncultured bacterium | reverse complement strand
CGTAGTAGGATACGAAGTATTCGACCGCGTTGTGCGGGAAGAATTGGAGGAACTCGCCGTAGAGCTGGGCGGCGAGCGTCTTATTGTGGCTCAGCACGAGGGTGGGGAGGCCGAGTTCGGCGATGACGTTCGCCACCGAAAACGTTTTCCCGGAGCCGGTAACGCCGAGGAGCGTTTG
Organism: uncultured bacterium; assembly: GCA_964547385.1. Lineage (GTDB taxonomy): Bacteria > RBG-13-66-14 > B26-G2 > WVWN01 > WVWN01 > CAZJNB01. The sequence goes on along the minus strand of CAZJNB010000281.1, from coordinate 2,663 downwards.
GTGTTTTTCGCCGGCGCGCGCGCCCGCGACGAGCTGGGCGATCGCCTCCGGTTGGTCGCCCGCGGGCGCGAACGTGCTCACGAGTTGGAACCGCCCTCCCACTACTGCTCCCCCCCGGGCGATTCATCCAGGGTCACCCGCGCGCCCCCGAGCGCGGCGCCGAGCACGTCGAGTTTAAGCAACCGCCGGACCTGCTCTTCGCGATAGTGGCGCTTGGCCAGGAGCTCGAGTTCGTTTTTAAAAAGGGTTATGAGGGCGGTATACGAAACCTCGGCCGGCGCCGCGGCGGCGACTTCGTGCAAGAACGCGGCGAGCGTCCGCGCCACCGCCGGATACGCGAGGAGCTCGAGGGGGCGGCCGTCGGACGGGTAGCTCCTGACGGCCAGCCGTTCGTCCGCGGCCAAATACGCCGCCGGGTGCAGGAGCTGACCTTTCTTTACGTCGCCCTTGTATTTTCGCAGGGCCAGCAGGCGGTTGTGTAGAACCGCGAGGGCGTAGAGCACTTCGCTGAAGGGCACCGGCGCTTGCCACGACGCGAGCTCGACGCTGATGATGCTCGCCGGCTGTCCGCCCGTCCGCTCGAAAAGCGTTTCCAAAACGTCGCCGTCTCGTTAGAGCGTAGTCTTCTTACCGTCCACTTTAACGCCGCCGATGCGGCCGCGTAAGAGGGTGAAAATAACGTGGCCCAAGGCCATATGGACGTCTTCCACTATTTGCATGTTACGCGACGGCACCAAGACCGTAACGTCGGCGTACCCTTTTGCCTCGCCGCCGTCGCCGCCGGAGAACAAGACGCCCGTCCCGCCCAAGTCCTTTATTACGCGCAAGGCGTTTATGATGTTGGGCGACATCCCGCTGCCGGAGAAGGCCACGGCGACGTCGCGTTCATCCGCCAAGGTTTGGAGTTGTTCGCCGAAAGTATTGGTATAGTCGGTGTCGTTGGCCCAGGCGGTTATGACCGATACGTTTGTCGAGAGCGACAACGCTTTCAGCCGCGGCCGGCCTACTGCGGCGGTCCCCTTCGCGAGGTCGCACGCCAGATGGGCCGAGGTGGCCGCGCCGCCGCCGTTGCCGAAGAGGAAAATCGTTCCCCGGTTACTGTACGCCCGGGAGAAGATTTCGACTACTTCGCGGACCGCCGACGCGTCCACGCCGCGGATGACCGACGCCACGGTGTCAAGGTATTCGTTTATTTCCGCGGTTACGCCCGACATCGTTAAGCCTCTTGTTTACGTGTGCGCGTTCCGAACGCCGCGAAAGTCGAATGCAAAGTCGTAGCGGGTGAAGCCTTCGGTTGCGAGATAAGCCGTCACCGCGCCCTGCGCCGCGGGCGGCGCCATAGCCAGGTAGAAGCCGCCGGCCCCGGCGCCCGTTACTTTCACCGCCCACGCGCCCTGCCGCCGGGCCTCCGCGCACACGGCTATACTCCGCGCGTCCGCGACCTTTGCCGATGCCGCTATTTTCGCCTGCCACGCTTGGTGCATAAGCTCGCCGAACCGCCGCCGGGCGCCGCGCCGAAGGGCCGAAGCCATCTCGAGCGCGAGCTCCTTCAAGCGATGGAGGTTGTGGAGCGTTTCGGCGTCGCCTTTCTTCGTGCGCGCCCGCTGGTCGGTGAGCACCGCCGCGGAATCACGCTGTTGGCCCGAAAAGAATAACATAAAATGCTCCGCGAAGGCGCGTTGTTTTGCGGGTGCGAGGACGATGGCCTCGCCCTCGACGTCCCGGGCGGCGAAGCGGAAGAGGTTCACGCCGCCGAACGCCGCGGCGTATTGGTCCTGGCGACCGATGGGCCGCCCCAGCTTTTCGATCTCCACGACGGACGCGAGTTCGGCCGCTTCCTCAGCGGTGGGCCGAGCGCCGGCCAAGAGCCGGAGGCCGTAGGCCGTCGCGACGCCGACCGCGCCCGAGGTGCCCAGGCCCGAGCCGGGCGGCAGGCCCGTCCGGACGTTCACGCGGGCGCCCCCGCCGGGGCGCAAGTCCGCCACCGTTCGCGCGACGAGCGCCACTTCCGGCCGCGAGTCTTTCAAGACCTCGGCGGCGTTGCCGTATTGCGCCCGGATGCCGTAGTCTTGGAGCTCGAGGGCGACGGCGCTGCCGGCGAGCCGGCTTACGCGGACGCGCGCCCCCAGGCTAATCGCGGCCGAAAGGACCGCGCCGCCGAAGCGGTCGGCGTAGGCGGCCAGGTCGGTGCCGCCGCCGGCGAAGGCGATACGGCAGGGGGCGAAGACCTCAACTTCCGCGCTCGCCGTCGCCATCAGCGCGGTGCGGCCTCCGCGACGTAGATGATGCCGCTCCCCTGGCCCAGCCATTTCGCCGCGGTCCGCAACGCGGCGCGCGTACCCATCCGGTAGTAAAGAAAGCGGGCCAACGTTTCCCCGGGTGAGGCGGCACGCACCGCCGGCGGCGTTAGCCGTCCCCGGATGGCGCCGTAGTTGCCGCTATAGCGCGCGCGGACGCGGAAGCCGCCGCGCGTGAGCATCAGCCGGAGCGTTCGCGGCGTGAAGAACATAACGTGGTAGGGCACCGCGTCCGGCGCGCTCGACGCGGGCCTTTTTCTCTCCCACGCCGCCTGGGCGAGTTTCTCCCAGTGGTAGAGCTCGAAGGGCACCTGGACCAGGACCACGCCGCGCGGCTTGAGCGCCCGGCGAACGTTGGCGAAGGCC
>CAZJNB010000280.1:0-2867 GCA_964547385.1 uncultured bacterium | reverse complement strand
ATAGGGCGTTCGTAGGCCGGGCGGCGGCTTCTCCGGTGCACCCGGGTTTGGCTGCCGTCCGGCGCGGCGCCCGAGGTCGATACGGAGGATAATAGGTCGGCGCGCGGGTTGCGCGTGGGCCCTAGAATAATATGGACGACAACATTTACGTTCACGCCAACGGCAATAATTACGGTCCTCTCACCGCGGCGGAGCTTACCCGGTGGGCACGGGAAGGGCGCCTGAGCGGCGACCATTACGTGTGGGCCGCGGAACAAGGGCGGTGGGTCCGCGCCGCGGATATAAATTTCCTCGCGCCCGTATTGGCCGGCGGCGGCGACGCCAACTACCACGTCCGAATCGGCGACGATACTATCGGCCCGATGGACTTGCAGGAAGTTGTTGGCCTTATCGCCGCGCGTCGTTTCAACGCGATGGATTTTATATGGCTCGAGGAGGAGAAACGGTGGGCGCGCGCCGGCGACGTTCCTTTTCTGAGTCCCCACTTCCTCAAACAGATTCGGGAAGAGGTGGAGGAAGCTCGGCTCGAGAAGGAGCTGGAAGCGCTCGACGACGAGCGACCGGTGGACGGTGGCGAGACGTACGTTATGCCCGCGTGGCGCAAGGAAGCGCGTCGGGACCTGGCTCGCGACGACGACCGCAATTTCCTGAAGACGCTCGCGGCGATGTTCCTGATACAGATCCTCGTCATAACGACGATCAACTTCGTAGAAGTCCCCAAGCCCGAAGAGGTTAAGCCGGCGGAGGTTGTAAGCCGTGTCGCGAAGCTCGTCGTGGATAAACCCATTGATATCCCGTTAGAACCGGTCGTGGCGCCGGAAGACATCATTTCGACGACGGGCGAAACGCCCGGCGGCGAAGCCAGCGGGGGCGGCGGCGGCCAAGGCGGCGAGGACTACGCCTCTACCGGCGTCGTCGGCCTGATAACGACGATGGGCCCGGGTGGGTCCGTCGCCGACTTGATGGCGGCGGGCGGCGACCTCGACATTATCGCTTCCAACGTCGGCGGCCTGAAAACGGGTGGCTCCGGGACCGTAGGCCGGGGGACCGGCGGCGGTTTTGGCCCGGGCGGTCCCGGTTTCGGCCTCGGCGGCGGTATTGGCTCCGGCTTGGGTGCCCTTCTGGGGACGAAGCGTGCCGGGATGACGAAACTGAAGGCCGGGCGCGTACGGGTAAGCCCGCCCGGCATTACGGGCGCCGCGGCCACCAACAGCCTACGTTCAAGCGCGGTTATCGCCCGCATTGTGAACCAACGCAAGCAGGGCATTGAATACATCTACAAGAAATACCTCAAAACCAATCCCACGCTGGAGGGCAAGATCGTCGTCCGGTTTACGATCGCGGCGAGCGGGAGCGTTGCCGCGGCCTCGGTCGTCTCGTCGTCTATAGGTAATCCAGCGCTGGAGAGCGAAGTGTGCGCCCGGATAATGACGTGGCGGTTCCCGCCGATCGACGCCGGGGACGTCACCGTCGTCTACCCGTTCGTCTTCTTCTCGGCCGGCGCGTAGCCGCGGCGAAAGGTCGAGGGCGAAGAAGGCCGCCGCGAGGCGGCCTTAAAATTAATATTGACAGCATCGGATGCCTATGGTAATTTTCCTAAAAGCTTCCGTCGGCCGCCGGCGGAACGTGTTATGGCAACTGCGAGAAACAATAACGAAATTAGCTTCTCCGAAGTCTTAGGGGCGTTGGGCCGGCAATACCGGCTCGTCCTCGTCGTTACCGTCGCCGCGACCGCCGCGGCGGCGTTGTTCGCGTTTACCCGCCCGGACGAATACGAGGTCGAGGGGACCCTCGAGGTCGGACGTATTATGGAGATCCCTCTCGAGGCGCCGACGACGGTCGCGGACCGGATGGCGAGTCGGTCGTTTTTAGCGGCGGCCGCCGATAAAGTAGGCTGGGACCTGGCGCCTACCGAACTTCAAGAGAAGGTCGACGTCGAATCGGTCTTCGCGGATAGCCGGGACCGTCCGCTGACGAGGGCTATCCGCATCCGCGTTCGCGGCGACGACGCCGGAGAGTGCGCCGCCTTCGCGAAGGCGATGATGGCCGCGGTCGTGGACGAGCACCGTAGGCTTTATAAAAAGTCGTGGGACGTCAATTACGACTATCTCCAGAAGATCGAGGGCTGCCTGGTTAGCATCAGCGAGGGTATCGCGCGCGGCCGGGCCGATATCGAACGCCTCACTAAGAGCGGCGTTATTAACCAAGTCCAGATGTCATATTTGGCCAGTTACGTCGAAGAGAAGGAGAGCTATGCCCTGCATCTGGAGGAGCAGGCGCTCGAGCTAAGGCAACAGCTCTTTATGGAGACCTATTCCCAGCCGACGCGCGTAACGGTTGAGCCTATAACGCCGCGCCAGCCGTCCGGGCCTCACCGAGTACGTATTGTTATCATTTCTTTCTTGGTCTCTTTGGTTTTGTCTGTGATAGCGGCGGTTGCCTTCGACCGCCGTCCCGGCGTCCCGCCCGAACTTATGGCGGGGCCGGCGAGGCCGGCGGATAAAAAAAAAACCGAACCCGTGAAAGTACCGGAAAGCCGCATGCGCGCGCCCGTAAAGGCGCCGGTGGAGGAACGGATATTGCCCGAACATAACGACTTCTCGTTGGTCGAATTTATGCACCTGTTGCGGAGTCAGCGGTGGATTATCATCGGCTCGCTCGTCTTCGGCGTAGCCTTGTCGATATTCTATAGCTTCGTCCGGCCGCGGCAATATAAGACCGACTTCGTCCTCTCGGTGGGCGTGGTCGGCGAGAGTTGGCTCCACAACCCGCTGCTTACCGAGGAGTGGTGTGCCTCAAAATGGTTTTTGGATAAGCTCTCGGCGAGCGTCGGTCGTAAATACGACGCTTACGAATTGGAGAATATG
>CAZJNB010000279.1:0-2875 GCA_964547385.1 uncultured bacterium | reverse complement strand
GGCACCGACTGCGGGCCGGGCTGGAGCGCCGGGCGCAGAGCCGCCGCTTCGTCTTCAGCTACGAGCCCGCGGTGAACTACCGCTACGAGAAGGCCGAGCTCGTCTATCATCTGCTCTGGCGCCTGCGGACCTGGCGGGAGCTCTACCTCGAAACCGGTTACCTCGGCGAGCGGATTAATATTGGACGTACGTCCCTCGCGGACGGTTTTCGGGAAAGGTGGATATGGAACGAGAACCGGGTGCCGGTTGCGCTGGAGTATAAATTCGGCGACAACTACGCGTTCAAGATGTCCTCGGGGCTGGACCTCGACCGCCGGGACTGGGGCCAATACCTCTATTACGACAAGGCCTACGCGTTTGTCGTTGCCTGTTTCTGAGTAATGAGGACGTAACCTGCAAGACTAATAGGTGCGTATAATATGGCGGCTGAGTTGACGGTTGGCGAGACCGTAATCGAGCTGAGCCGGGGCGACCTCACCGCGTGGCGGGGCGACGCCATCGTGAACGCGGCGAACACCGAGCTCGTGATGGGCGCGGGCGTCGCGGGTGCCATTGCGGCGCGCGCCGGTGCGACGGTTCAGCAGGAAGCGCTCGAGCAAGCGCCCATCGCTTTGGGCGAGGTGGCGCGGACGCGCGCCGGCCTGTTGCCGGCGAAGTTCGTCCTCCACGCCGCGGTGATGGCGGCGGACCGCCGGACCGACGGCGACGTCATCGCCCGGGCGACGAGGGCGGCGCTGGCGGAGGCCGAGTCCATCGGCCTTAGGAGTATCGCTTTCCCGGCGCTCGGGACCGGCGTAGGCCGCATTCCCTACGGGGACGCCGCGGCGGCGATGCTGGGCGCGGTCGTGGCCTACTTGAAGGAGAGGACGGCGCCGCGCTTGTGGCGGGTCGGCGTAGTACTCTACGACGGCGACGCGTTGGCGGCGTTTTGCGAAGTATTAGATTCGTTTGCTACCAAGGTCTAAAGAGGAGAGATGATTATGGTCGGTCGTTCCTTGGGCGTAGCAACCCTCGTCGTTGTGGTCGCGGGGGCCGCGGCGGCGGCGGACGTTACGGTCTACGGGCACCTTTACGGCGCCGTAACCGATGACCTCGCCGAGGGGTCGCTGGGGCCCACGTGGTCGCCGAATACGCCGGTGGGCGAGAGCGTCGCGGAGGGCATCGAGCGCGACGGCGACGGCACATATAACTTCCGGCTGGAGGCGGACGTGGGCGTACGCGCGGCCTTCGACGAACGGGTTACCGGCAACGTCCTCTTCACGTTCGACGACCGGAAACAACCCCGCTTCTACCGCTACGCACTGCTCGAGCCGTCCGCCGGGGATTATTACGTTAGCGAGAGCGCCGCGGAGAGGAAATACGTCTACGGCTCGCTCGAGCAGGTGGACGTTGAGCTCCCCGATGTAGTCGCCGAGACGGACGTAACGCTGGGCGGCTTCGACATCCGCTACGGCCACGGCGGTTATTATAACGCGCTCATCAACCGCATCGACCCTACGTCGTTCGTGGCCTACCTCGACCCCTTCGGCGTCCGTGCGGCGCGGAAAGTCGGGCCGGTGGCGGCGACGTTGGCGGTAGGCGCCGGCGTCGATGGCCAAGCGATCGTCGCGACGAGCGAGCGGATGGGCGGCGCCGCGTTCTTCTTTGCTGCGGAAGGCCGGGCTTATGATTTGAAGTCGCTGTGGGATACGCACTATGCCGCGGCGCTCCCCAAGTATTGGCGCTATTATTTCACGCGGGAGCTCCTCTTGGCCGAAGAGCCTATAACGGCGCCGGCGTCGCTGGCCAAGACCTATCACGTCGGCGTCGAGTATACGCTGACGAAGCCGACTTTCGACCTCTACGCGGTAGCCGCCTACCACGCCTTCGGCGACGACAACACCCTCGCCGAGGACCCGACGGGCGGCACCCTTATCCAGATATACCCCGACTTCGGCGTTCAGGTCCTCGGGCCGCGGTTGTGGCTTCGCGGCGCGGTCCTCTACGAAATATGGAAGTCCAATTACCACAGCGCGTTCGGCGACGAGATCGACGCCAACGATTACTTTATGGTTTTCGCCGAGCCCGAGTATTTCCTAACGGAGGACCTCTTCGTGGGCGTGGGCGGCCGTTTCCTGAACCCGGCCGGGCGAAGTGAGGATGACGCCAATACGCGGGTGCGGGAGAACAAGAGTTTGAGCATAGCGCTCGTGCCGCACGTCGCCTACGTTCCCGCGGAGGGCGTGAAGATAGATGTTACGTATAGCGACGTTACGTGGGACCCGAGTTACGACGAGCCGGCGACAGATTACAGCGAAAACCGAGCGCACGAATTAAAGCTGGAGGTCGAGGCGGCGTTTTGATATAATGCGTGCGTTGGGATCCGAAATGGCTACGAGGACGTATATACGGCTGGCTGTAGGGGCGGCGCTTCTCGGGGCGGTCCCGTTGCCGGCATTCGGCGGCGACGCGCGCTACGTCAACGGGTGGCCCGTATACGTGGGTTCGGTCCACGGTTCCTCGCCGGTGGCGGCGGACGTGGACGGCGACGGCCCCCGCGAAGTGGCGGTAGTAACGTGGGACGGACAGCTCTACCTCTTCGACGCCCGCGGCCGGGTTAAGGCCGGTTTCCCGATAAAGACCGCGGCGAGTAGCGAGCGTTCGTCGCCGGCGTTGGCCGACATCAACGGCGACAAGAAGTTGGAGGTCGTCTTCGGCTCCGCCGACGGGAACCTCTACGCCTTCGACGACCGGGGCCGCGCGTTACCGGGTTGGCCGCGGGCGCTGGGCGGCGAAGGCGTCGCGGGGCCGGCGGTGCAAGACTTTACGAACTACCGCGGCCTGGAGGTCTTCGCGGCCGCGGGCGCCGCGGTCTACGGCTTTCACGGCAACGGCT
>CAZJNB010000278.1:0-2880 GCA_964547385.1 uncultured bacterium | reverse complement strand
CGGCCCACACTCCCCAGCCCCAGCAGCAGCAGCGACCAGCGTCCAGGTACCCTCGTCCACCCGCACGCCACGACGAGGACCAGGCAGCGGCCGCACGCCGGATCGGACCCTCTCCTTCGTTCACCGCCGGCGCTATCCCGACGTCCGCACACGACAGGAGGTAGAGGCCGTAGTAAAGCTCCCGCGTCGCCGCCAGCTCCTCGGCGAGCGACGCGGTAGCCGCGCCGCCCCCTTCCCGCTCGCCGCGCATCGCCGCAACGACCGACGGCGTAAGCGCACCCGGGAGCGCGCGCTCCAAACGCCGATAGGCCCGCGCCAAACGGAGGTAATATTCGGGCAGGGGCTCGAGGCGGAAGTCAGGCGTTACGTCGACTTCGAGGGCGTCGCCGGCCGCGGCCGGCGGCGCCGGCGGCTTGGCGCCGCGGATGCGAATCTGGTCGAAAGCGCGGACGAACGACGCCGCGAGCCGTGCCCGGTAATTATCGTCCCAGCTTATTTTCCGGGCGGCGGGAGCCGCCGCGGGCGTAAGGAGGAGCGCCGCCGCGTAGTCGATGTATACGCCCCACGGCGCGTCGGCGGCCGGCCGGGACCGTTCCTGCGCCCGCGTCGCTTCGACGAAGGCCGCGGCCCAGCTCGCGGCCTCCCCCTTCCGGCCGCGGGCCACGAACCCCCGGAGGAGAGCGACTTCCGGCGGCTCGAGCGTCGGTAGAAAGACGAACGCGTCGGCCTGGTCTTTCGCCTTCAGTTGAAGCGTTTGGACGGTCCCGGCCTCCCGCAGGACCGTCGGCGCGTCGCGGCCCGCGAGGAGGGCATAATAGTCGTTCGCGGACGCCGAGGGCGCAGGTCCGCCGCCCAGGAGATTCGCAACCGCTGTAACGAGGCGATAACCGCGGCTGAGTTCCGCGTCGCTCCCGACGGCCCACGAGAGGGCGAGCGCCATCTTAAACTGCTTGGGGTCGCCGCGCTCCACCGTTTGGCCCAACCAGCGTTCGCAGAGATAAATCCGTTGGAGCTCTTCCCGCCAAAGATAGAAGCCGGCGGGCCGGCGCGCGAACATATCTTCGGCGGCGAACTTCTTTTTATCCTGGAGCGCCTTGGTCGCGACTTCCTCGGGGAGGCCGAGCTCGGGCGGGAGCTTCCCGTCCGCCCGCAATAGCGCCAGGCCGGTCGCGACGAAGGAAAGCGCGTCCGCAAACGGCGCCCGCGAGGATGCCCGGTCGTCGGTCTCGTAGGCCTGTTTCAACCGCAGCGCGAGGTCCGCGAGGAAGCCTGCGCGCCCGTTCACGAGGCCCGCGGTCGCCTTCTCCAATTGGACCTCGACCGCGGCCGCCACGCCCTCCTCGAAAACGAGGCCGCGCCACCGGCACAGCTCCAGCGAAGGCAAATACTCACCCTCCGCGGCGGCAAAGGACGGGTAGAGCGGCATCGCGAGTTTCTTCGCCGAGCCGGCTTCCACGGGGACCCGCGCCGGCGCGGCGACCTTAAAGGTCGCGGCCCGGTCGTCTACGTTCAACGTATATTCGGCCGCCCCCGCCTCCACCGGGACTTTTCGCGCCGTCGCGAGCGACGCGCCCCGGCCGGCGTGCGCGCCCGCGGCTACGACCGCCGCGGCGACCGCGCCTACTACGAGCGCCCGCCGCGCCGATGTAATCGCGGCACGTATAATTCGACTTCGCCGAAGGTTCCCGGCTACCGGCATAATCCTACGCCCCTTACAAATAGTGGGTTAATATGAAACGCTACACGGTCGCGGTCCGACGCCGGGACCTAACCTCCCGGCGGCGGGATATAGAAGATAATGTCGGCGACATACCACGCCGCGACGGCCTTGTCGTCGAGCTTCGCCGGACGGTAACGCATCGTCAGCGCGGCTTGGCGCGCGGCCTCGTCGAGCGCCAGCCACCCGGGCGAGTCCACCACTACGGCGTCGCGGACGTCGCCCCCCTCGTCGATATAGACGACGAGCTTGACGGTTCCCTGGGCACCCGCCTCCCCGGCGATTTCCGGATAGACGGCGTCGGGGCGGGAGAGCGCCATCGGCGGGATGTCGAACTGCCTGTTTATCTCGGTTAAGAGCCGGTCGAAATCCTGACGGGCGATAGCATCAGCGTAGGCGGCCGGCAGCTCCGCCGTCCACGCCGCGCCGGCACACGCCAACGCCGCTACCGCGGCGCGCCCGAACGCCACCGCCTACTCTCCCGCGCGAAGCTCATCAATTTTAAGCTGGATAAACCCCTCGTCGGCTTCCCACGTCCGGCCCGCCGGGAAGCTAATTACCCGCGGGATGAAGATTACGGTGGCCGCGGTGGCCGCGCCCTCGAAGTCCCAGCTCCATTCCTTGCCCTTGGCGTCGCCGCGCAACGGGAAGTCGAATACGCCGTCGCCGGCGAAAAGCTCGTTCTGCGCCGTATCCCATACGACGACGTCGAACGCAAAGGACGTTATCGTATCGTCGCCGGCGGTTTCGAAGACGCCGAACAGCCACAGCTTGTCTTTCCCTTCAGCGTTCACGTCGGCGTAGAACGAAGCCGGGTAACGCGCCCCGGCGGGCCCATAGACGGCGACCAACTTCGAGACCTTCAGCGGGCTCGCCAATTGCGCCACGACGCGGGTTTCGACGGCGGCCGTAGCCGCGGCGGCCGCGGCCACGAGGCCACCCACAACGAACGCGCCCAACGATAGTCGGACCCTCATCTCCTTCACCTCCGGCCTATTATAAAAGGATAGGCCGCGTTTGTCAAAAACAAAATAGCTCTCCGCGCGACGCACCGGGCGCCGGAGGGTATAATAAAAAGCCGGGGAAACCCCGGCTTGACATCTTGCGGCCGTAGCCTAAAGACGGAATTGCATAATGATGCTATACCACACGCCCACGGCCCG
>CAZJNB010000277.1:0-2887 GCA_964547385.1 uncultured bacterium | reverse complement strand
ATATTTTACCGCGAGCGGCTCGTTCCTGGGTAAGTGGGGTTCGCGGGGCGCCGGCCGAATGGTATTGTAGGATGGCGGCTCTATTCTGCCTCCATACGTTCGCGCTCGACGACGACGAATTGGCTCAGATCGACGCCCTCGCCGAACACGAGATACACCCGGCGGTGGCGCGCGCGGCGTTGGTTGCGTTACGCCAGCGTGGCCGGGAAGATATATCCGCCGGCCGCGACCGGTTGCTCTTCTTTGTTATCCCCGGGCACGAGTATCTCCACCAATATTTCATCCGGCTCACCCACGACGACGCCTTCGCCCGGGCCGCGCTGGCCCAGATTAGGAAGGCCGAAGTGGGCTCGGCGGCGTTCGTCGGGCGCCTCCACCAGCTGGATTTGTTGAAGAACAACGTCGCTGTGGCCGCGGCGTTTGCGGACGTCGTCGCCGAGAAGCTGGCCGCGTGCGAGCCGTCCTGGACGCGGTTATGCGCACGCCTCGAGGGCGTTCGGGCCGCGAGGCCGAGCCGGTAAAAACATCCGCTCAACAGCGGCGCGCCGCGCACCCGGCGCGGGTTTTAATTTGCAGTCGCCTTATGAATATGGTATAAAACAAATAGTAATAAGATTCGCTATACACGGACGGGAACACGGGAGGTCGCCGATGAAGGCGAAAGGTTTGCTAATCTTCGGCGCGGTCGCGGCTTTATTGCTTGCCGGCGGCGCCGCGGCCGAATACGTCTACGCGGGCCAGTGGGGCTCGGAGGGTTCTGGTAACGGCCAGTTCGACTCGCTCGAAGACGTCGCCGTCGCGCCGGCGAATGGCAACATCTACGTGGCCGATTCCTACAACCAACGCATCCAATATTTTACCGCGAGCGGCTCGTTCCTGGGTAAGTGGGGTTCGCGGGGCGCCGGCAACGGCCAGTTCTACAATCCCCGCGGCGTCGCCGTCGCGCCGGCCGGCGGCTACGTATACGTGGCCGATGGCGGGAACCACCGCATCCAATACTTCACGCCGAACGGCTCGTTTCTCGGGAAGTGGGGCTCGTACGGCGGCGGCAACGGCCAGTTCTATGACCCCCGGGGTATCACCGTTGCGCTGGCCAGCGGCAAGGTCTACGTAGCTGATGAGTTGAACGACCGTATCCAATACTTCACCCCGAGCGGCACGTTCCTCGGGACGTGGGGCTCGAGTGGCTACTACGGCAACGGCCAGTTCTACTGGCCCTGCGGCGTCGCCGTCGCGCCCACGAGCGGCAACGTCTACGTAACCGATTCTGGCAACGCCCGGGTCCAATACTTCACCGCGAGCGGCTCATTTCTCGGGAAGTGGGGCTCGTACGGTTCCGGCAACGGCCGTTTTGATTTCCCTAAAGGCATCGCCGTTGCGCCGTCTGGCAAAGTCTACGTAGCCGGTAACTATAATAACCGCATCCAATACTTCACCGCGAGCGGCTCGTTCCTCGGGAAGTGGGGCTCGCGCGGCGCCGGCAACGGCCAGTTCTACTGGCCCTGCGGCGTCGCCGTCGCGGCGCCGAGCGGCTACGTCTACGTAGCCGATACGCGGAACTACCGCATCCAATATTTCCGTTGGTCCGGCGCGGCCGTCGCGCCGGCGTCGCTCGGGCGGATAAAGGCGCTGTTTCGGTAGCGGGCGGCGCCGCGGCGTCGCGGCGTCTTAATTGGCCGCGCCGAGATTTAAGTGGTATAATTAAGTATAGTACATATTAATCGTTCCCTTAGTTGTTAGGTTACGGAGGTGGATGGCGATGGGGGTCCACAAAACAACCGCGATAATCTGGGTTCTCCTCGTTCCGCTCGCCGCCGCGGCGGGTTACCAATACGAGGGCGAGTGGGGGACGCGGGGTGCGGGGAACGGCGACTTCAACCGGCCGGGAGGCATCGACCTCGGCTATCTGGGTCGCGCCTACGTCGTAGATACGAACAACCACCGGGTGCAATACTTCTCGGCCACCGGCACATATCAGGGCAAGTGGGGCGCCCGCGGGACCGCCAACGGCCAATTCCAGGGGCCGAACGGCGTCGCCTATCGCTCCAACGGCTACATCTACGTCGCGGATACGCTAAATCACCGCGTCCAATGGTTCAACTCCGGCGGCAACTTCCGCGGTACCTTTGGGGCCTTTGGCCCGGGCCCGGGACAGTTCCGCTACCCTTACGGCGTCGCCGTCGCCACGAACGGTAACGTCTACGTGGCCGACCGGAACAACGACCGCATACAGTATTTCGACGCCGGCGGCAGTATCCTCGGCTCCTTCGGCTCCACCGGCGCCGGCAACGGCCAGTTCGATAAGCCCTACGACGTCGCGTTGAGCCCGAGCGATTGGGTCTATGTGGCCGACGCCGGGAACGACCGCATCCAGTATTTCGACGCCTACGGCGGCTTCCTCGGCGCCTGGGGCTCGGCCGGCGGTGGGGAGGGCCAGTTTGATAGCCCGAGCGGCCTCGCCGTAGCCGGCGACGGCCGCGTCTTCGTCGCCGACCAGGGTAACAACCGCGTCCAGTATTTCGACGCCACGGGCTCGTTCCTGGGCCAGTTCGGTTCCTACGGCGCCGGGAACGGCAACTTCAACATCCCCTACGGCGTCGCCGTTACCGGCGACGGCGGCCGTGTCTACGTCGTCGACCGCGGCAACAACCGCGTCCAATACTTTAAGGAAGTTATCGCCGTCGCGCCGGCGTCCTTCGGCCGCGTCAAGGCGCTGTTCCGTTAGCGCGCGGCGCCCGGGCATAAAGCCGCGGCGGGCGCCCCGCCGCGGTTTTTAATTTGGTGCGCCGGCGCCGGGGTGCTATAATTTAGTAACGGAGGTTCGTTTTTCCTTAGGGTAAAGTAGCATTCGGGCCACCAAATATGATAAGGTGGACGTATGGAGAGG
>CAZJNB010000276.1:0-2914 GCA_964547385.1 uncultured bacterium | reverse complement strand
GCCCGGACGGCCCTACCCATCAATCGCTCGAGGAGATACCGCTGATGCGGGTCCTGCCGGGGATGACGCTTATCGTTCCCGCCGATGCGTTGGAGTGCCGGAAGGCCACCGTATGGGCCGCTTCTCACGAAGGGCCGGTCTATATTCGGTTCGGCCGCGAGGGCGTTCCCGTCATCACGACGGAGGAGACGCCGTTCACCGTAGGCCAGGCCGAGGTCTATCGCGACGGCGACGCGGTCGCCCTCATCGCCTGTGGCCCGTTGGTCTACGAGGCGCTGGTGGCCGCGGACGAGCTGGCGAAGGGCGGCGTCGCCGCGCGCGTCATCAATTGCCATACGATTAAGCCGCTCGACGTGGACACCGTCGTTACCGCGGCGCGGGAGTGCGGCGCCATCGTTACCGCGGAGGAGGCGCAGGTCTACGGCGGCCTGGGCGGCGCGATCGCGGAAGCGGTATCCCAACACCACCCGGTCCCGATGCGTATCGTCGGCATCGAGGATGTCTTCGGCGAGTCCGGCAGTCCGCGCGAGCTACTCGATAAATACGGAATGAACGCTGGTAACATCGTCGCGAAGGCTAAAGAAGTTTTGGCGATGAAGGGGTGAAGGCGCTACTTCCGGCGGAAGGGCCCGGCTTGCGCCGGGCCGTTTTCGTCTTTGCGCGGCGGCGGCAAGTCTGGTATATTTACGTAAGGCGGGTGAGTGTTTATTCGGGAAGATGGGAAAATGGTCAACGATGTTCCGGTGGTCTCGGTTATCGTTCCCTGCCGGAACGAGCGGCGGCATATCGAGGCCGCGCTCGCGTCCATTCTCGCGAACGATTGGCCCGCCGACGCGCTCGAGGTATTGGTGGTGGACGGCGAAAGCGACGACGGGACGCGCGAAGTCGTCGCGGCGTTGGCCGCGGACGAACGCCGCGTCCGATTATTGGATAATCCCGGGCGTTACGCCGGCGACGCGATGAACGTGGGGATTCGGGCGGCGCGGGGCGCGTACGTTCTCCGCGTCGACGCCCACGGCGCCGTTCCGCCGGACTATATTAAGAACGGCGTCGCGGTTTTGCGGGAGAGGCCGGAGGTATGGGCGGTGGGCGGGCCGATGGCGCGCGTCGGCGAGGGTGCCGAGGGGCGTCTGGTCGCCGCGATAACGGCGAGCGTCTTCTCTACGGGCAACGCCGCGGCGCGGGGGAGCGAGCGCGAAGGGCCGGTGGACGCCGTTGCCTATCCTATGTGGCGCCGGGAGCTCTTCGCGCGCGTGGGCCTCTTCGACGACGCGTTCGTCCGCAACCAGGACGACGACTTCGACCTGCGCATCCGGCGCGCCGGCGGCGTCGTCTACCAAACGCCTGCGATGAGGGTAACGTATATCGTGCGGGCGTCGCTCCGGGCGTTGCTGGGGCAATATTACCAATACGGCTTTTGGAAGGCCGCGGTGCTCAAGAAGCACCGCCGGCTCGCCGATTGGAAGCCGTTTGTGCCGCTGGCGTTCTTCGGCGTTATTATGGGCGCGGTAGTAGCCGGGATATGGACGCCGTACCCAATATATGGCGCCGCGGCGGTGGCGGCGCTGTATTTGGCGGCGGACGTATTCTTTTCGGCCCGGGTGGCGGTGCGGACGCGGGCCGCGGACTTCCTCCGAGCGCTCGCGCTCTTTCCGGCGTTACACCTAAGTTATGCGTGGGGGCTGGCGCGAGGGGCGTGGTATTCGTACGTGCGGCGGCTTACGCCGGCCCAACTGCGGCGACAAGAACTTTGTTGCCGCTTGAGCCGCTGAAGGCCGGCGGCTTTGGCCAAACAAGCCGCCGCGGGAAGCGATAAATGCGACGAGGCGCGGTGGAATATTCGCTCGGTGAGCTTAAGGAGCGGTTGGCGGAAGTGCCGGCGGAGACGGGGTGCTATATCTTTTACGAACGCGGCCGGCCCATATACGTGGGCAAGGCCAAGTCCCTCCGGAAGCGGCTCGGGCAATACCTGTCGGCAAAGGCCACCGGCGACCCCAAAACGGTAGCGATGCTCGCGCGGGCGACCGGCGTGGAACTTCTCCTCACCGCGAACGAGACGGAAGCGCTCCTTCTGGAGATGAACCTCATCGCTAAGTTCCGGCCGCCGTATAACGTTTCCATCCACGGCTTCCCATATATTAAAATAACTAAAGAGAGGTTCCCGCGTATTTTAGTAACCCGCGAAAGCCAAGAGCCGGCGACCGGCCGTTACCTCGGGCCCTTTACGGACGCGAAGGCGATACGTAAGACCGTCGCCCTAACTAACCGCGCTTTCGGCCTCCGGACGTGTAAATACGACTTCGAGCGGCGGCCGCCGCGGCGCGCCTGTCTCGATTATGAAATGGGCGTATGCCTCGGGCCTTGCGTGGACGCCGTTAACGCCGCGGCGTATTCGTCGCTGGTGGCGCGCGCGGTGAAGTTCATCACCGGCGCGCGCGCGGGCGTCCTCGCCGAATTGGAGAAGCGGATGGCGGCCGCGGCGGCGCGGCTGGCGTTCGAGGAGGCCGCGCGGTGGCGGGATGTTATCCGGGGCCTTCGGCGCGCCGCGGCGGGGCAATACGCGGTCGTCAACAGGCGGGTCTTCGCGGACGCGCTGGCGTGCCGCGTCAAAGGCGATAAGCTCTACGGCGTCGTTCTCCGCGTCCGCGAAGGGCGGCTGGTGGACCGGCTCGCGCTCGAGACAGCGGCGCCGGCCGGCGAGCCGCTGGAGGAGTTCGTGTTGAGCCATTACGCCGCCGGCGCCGAGGTCCCGCCCAAGGTCGTCGTCGCCGGGCGGCTTCGCGGCCGGAACGCTCTCGCGGCGTCGCTCGCCGAGAGGCGCGGCGGGGCCGTAGCCGTCGTCGTGCCGCGGCGGGGCGACTGAAGGCGCTCAGCAGTTGGCATGCCACAGAAACGATTCAGGTATGCCGGGAAA
>CAZJNB010000275.1:0-2916 GCA_964547385.1 uncultured bacterium | reverse complement strand
GTAACTGCGTGCTCGCCGCCCTCTGCCCGGCGCGGCGCGAATTAGTATGAAGGTACTCTTCCTATCCGACCTCTCGCTGAACCACACCCATCGGTGGGTGGAGTATTTCCACCGCGCCGGCCACGACTGCCATCTGATAACCTTCGAGCAGGGCCCGCCGGTCCCGGCGCGGACCTATCATATCGAAAGCCGCCTGCCGCGTCCGTTTATGATGAAGTATATTACGCACCTGGCAACGGTCCGGCGACTCGCCCGCGCCATCGCGCCGGACATCGTATCCGCCCAGGAGCTCGGCTCCTACGGCCTCCTCGGCGTCTTCTGCGGCGTGCGGCCCGTCGCGGTCTCGGCGTGGGGCACCGACGTCCTCCTCGAGCCGGACTGGTCATGGCTCCACCGCCGGCGCATCCAGCTCGTCCTCCGCCGCGCCGACCTCATCACGTCGATGGCCGACCATATGACGGAGCGTATCGTCGCGTTGGGCGGCGCGCGCGCCAAAGTCGTCGTCAACCACTTCGGCGTCGACGAGACCGTCTTCACGATGACCCATAGGCCGCCGCGGCCGCCGGAGGAAGTGGTCTTGATACACACCCGGCACTTCAAGACGGTCTATAACTTCGAGCAACTCCTCGCGGCGTTACCTCCTATCTTCGCGGCGCTGCCGGCGGCGCGGTTTGTCTTCCTCTCCGACGGCGTTCTCCGCCCGAAGGTCGAGGCGCGCGTCCGGGCGATGGGCCTCGGCGACCGCGTCTCTTTTTTGGGCTCGCGGCCGCTGGTGGAAGTGGCGTCCCAGCTGCGGGAGGCCGACATCTTCCTGACAACCTCCCGTTCCGACGGCGCGAACATATCGCTGTTGGAGGCGATGGCCGCGGGTTGCTTCCCGGTCGTAACGGATATCCCGGCGACGCGTCAGTGGCTCGACGCCGGCGCCGTCGGCCTCGCGGTCCCGCTCGACGACGCCGACGCGCTTGCCGACGCCGTCGTCCGCGCCGCCCGCGACGTTGCTCTACGCCGGCGCGCACGCGAAGTCAACCGGAACGTAGTATTAGCTAAGGGATTGTGGGAAGATAATATGAGGCGGAGCGAGGAGGCCTTTGCCGAAGTCGTGGCGCGCTTTCCGGGATGCGGCGCGGCGCGGTGAACTTCCGCCTACGTAAAAGAAGTCGCCGCCCCTTCGCCGGGCGGTTTTTTGGGCCAGAGGGTTACGCCGCCGCGGGCTCAGAATAATGGTTCCGGCTCCGCGGCCGCGGCGTCCTCGAAGGCCGCCGGGATTTCCCCTAAGATTTTAAGATACAACAACGTCGTCGCGGCGAGGTCGTAGAGGTTGTGGCGGAGGACCGGCTCGAGGGCTCGGGCGTCGCCGACCTTGACGAAACGTTCGTAGAGCTCGGGGACCTGCGAGGAAGGGATGTCGGGCGGCCGTTGGACGCCCAGGACGTAGCGCTCCGCCTCGGCCAAGCCGCAAGCGGGCATATGGCGTTCGTCGCGGTAGTGCCGGCGCACGAGCCCGAGGAGGTCCTCGTGGTGCCGCGGCTTCTCGAACGGCATCCGCCAGTAGCGCAGGCGGTCCCGTATAATAGGCACGTCGAAGGTTCGGCCGTTGTAGGAGAGGAGCGTCGCCGCGCCCGCCAGCGCCGCCGCGGCCTCTCGTAGGACCGCGCCTTCCTCGTCCGGGTGGCCGGCGACGTATTGCTCGAGGCGAACGCCGCCGGCGTCGAGCCGGGCGAGGCCGACGAGGAATAAAGGCTTAGGCGTCCGCCCGAGCGACTCGACGTCGAAGGCGACCGCGCCGCCGCTCGCGGCCACCGCGTGAGGTGCCGGATAGCCTCGGGGCCAGCGCGGCTCGCATACCCATAGGCCGTCGCCGCGGCGCGCGGGCCAAACGTTTTCGAAAGGGATGACGCTGTCGGAAGGGGGCGCCGGCGCGGGTATCTTCTCGCCGCGTGCCCGTGCCCGGGCGAGCGCCCGGAGGCGTGCCCGGAAGTCCCGCGCGTCGCCCATAGACTTAGTCGAAGTCGTTCAGGCCCGGCTTATCGCTCGTCGACTTCCCGGGCGGCGCGACGTCGGCCCACATCCCCCGGCGGTCGTGGCGCGCCTCTTTCTCGTAGCTCAGCCACGCCTTCGTGGGCACGTGGCACCCCGGGACGTCGGCGACGCGCGCCAGGCCGGCTTTAATCAACTCGATATTGAGGTTCCACCACTTCTCGCCTTCGCGGTAATATATCACCGCGCGTTTTTGGCCCTGCTCGTTCACCGGGATGTTGGGACAGACCTCCACGCGGACTTCGGCGCCTTCCACCCGCGCTTTGACGAACTTCAGCGCCCGGGCGTAGAAAGGGTCGTCTTTGGCGACGGGGTGGACGCCGATGAGGGCGCACTCGCCGAGGGCGCGTATCTCGACGAGGTGGGGCGCGAGGACCTTCTCGCACTGCGCCGTAACGGGCTCGATCTCCAGGCCGGCCGGCGTCTTGTCGAGTTCCTCCCCGGCCGCGCCGGCCGCAAACGTTAAAGCCGCGACAAACGTTGCCGTAATTAATCTCATAATAGAACCGCCTGCGTTATTCGTACCGGAGGGCTTCGATCGGGTTCAACTTCGCGGCCTTGTTCGCCGGGTATATCCCGAAGAATAGCCCCACGGTGATGGAGAATAGGAAGCCGAGGGCGACGGACCAGACCTTTATCGCCGCTGGTAGTCCCGGTACCGGCAAACCGGCGTTGGCCATCGCCGTCGTGAGAACGCTCACGCCCTCGCCGATGATGATGCCGAGGAGGATGCCGACGCCGCCGCCGACGAGCGAGATGACGGTGGCCTCGGCGATGAACTGGGTCATAATGTCCTGACGCCGGGCGCCCAGCGCCTTGCGGATGCCGATCTCGCGGGTGCGCTCCGTTACCGAGACCAACATAATGTTCATAATG
>CAZJNB010000274.1:0-2955 GCA_964547385.1 uncultured bacterium | reverse complement strand
CGACGAATATAAAGTGATCGGCCTGGCCGCCTACGGCGAAGACGAATTCGCCGCCGAGTTCGGCCGTATCGTCGCGCCGGCGCCGCACGGCCGCTACCACTTCGACCATACGTATTTCGATACCTACTTCGACGTCGAAGGAACGCTCCACAGCCGACGGCTCGAAGAGGTCCTCGGGCCGGCGCGGCCGACGGCGGCCGAGCTTAGCGCGCGCCACAAAAACGTCGCCGCCTCGGCGCAACGGGCCCTCGAGCGCGTCGCCCTCGCCCTCGCGAGCTACCTCCGGGAAGCAACCGGCGCGCCCCACCTCTGCCTCGCCGGCGGCGTAGCCCTTAACTGCGTGATGAACCAGCGACTCCTGAACGCGGGCCTGTTCGACGGCGTCTTCGTCCAACCGGCCGCCCACGACGCCGGCGGCGCCCTCGGCGCGGCCCTCTACGTATATCACGAAAAATTGGGCGGCGAGCGGCGGACGCCGCTTTCGAGCGTGGCGCTCGGGCCCGCCTACGACGACGAGGAAATCGAACAAGCCCTGAATAATTACAAACTCGCCTACACGCGGCCGGCCGATATCGCCGCGGCCGCGGCGGAAGCCGTCGCCGACGGCGGCCTCGTCGGCTGGTTCCAGGGCCGCGCGGAGTTCGGGCCGCGGGCGCTGGGGCAACGCTCCATCCTCGCGGACCCGCGGCGGGCGGAAGCCAAAGAGCTCGTCAACCGCACCGTCAAATACCGCGAGCCGTTCCGGCCCTTCGCGCCGTCGGTCCTCCTCGAGCGCGCGGCCGCGTTCTTCACGCCCGCGCGCGAAAGCCCCTTTATGACGGTAACGTACGACGCGACGCCGCGCGCGCGCGCCGAGGTCCCGGCGGTCGTCCACGTGGACGGCACCGCCCGTATCCAGACGGTCCGGCGGGAGGGCCACGAGTTGTATTATCGTCTCCTGGAGGAGTTTGAAAAACGGACCGGCGTCGCCGTCGTGCTCAACACCTCCTTCAACGTCAAGGGCGAGCCGATAGTGCTGACGCCGGACGACGCCCTCCGTTGTTTCCACACCACCGCCCTCGACGGCCTCGCCCTCGGGCCCTTCTGGCTCCGCAAGCCGAAATGATTACGTACGAGCTCATCGTCTACGGCTGTCAGATGAACGATTACGACGGCGAGACCCTCGCCGCGATCTTAGACGCCGCGGGGTACGAGGCCGCGGCGGCCGGAACGTTGCCGGACGTAACGCTCGTCTATACGTGCGCGGTCCGGGAATCGGCCACCGCGCGGGCGTTGGGGCGAATAACCTCGCTCGCCGCGCGCAAGCAGGAGAACGCCGACGCGGTCATCACCGTCGGCGGCTGTTGGCCGGCGGTCGAGGGTGAGTTTATTAAGAAAACCTGTCCCCACGTCGACTTCACGTTCGGCCCTGACGAGCTCGCCCAGGTCCCGGCACTCGTCGCCGCAGCGCGCGGCGCCCCGGCGACGGCGCCGGCCGCCGAGGTCGCGCCGCGGCGGGCGAGTTGGCCGCGGGCGAACGTCGCCATTATGCGCGGCTGTAACAACTTCTGCTCCTATTGCGTCGTGCCGTATGCGCGGGGGCCGGAGGAATCGCGGCCGGCCGACGACGTCCTCCGAGAGGTCGAGGACCTCGTCGCCGCGGCGTTCGGCGACATCACCCTCATCGGCCAGAACGTCAACTCCTACCGCGCCGACGGCGTCTCCTTCGCGGCGCTTCTCCGCCGCGTCGATGAATTATGCGAGGGCGTCTTCCTCCGCTTCACTACCAACCACCCCCGCGACTTCGGCGACGACGTAATCGCCGCCCTCGCCCAAAGCCATAACGTCGCACGCCACGTGCACCTTCCGTTGCAAAGCGGCTCGAGCCGCGTCTTGCGCACGATGAACCGCGGCTATGATATGGACCATTACCGAGAGGTCGTCGCGAAGGTCCGCGCCGCGGTCCCGGGGATATGTCTGACCACGGACTTCTTGGTGGGGTTCCCGGCGGAGACCGAGAAGGACTTCGAAGAGACGTTGGCGGCGGTGGACGAGATACGTTTCGACAGCGCCTACACGTTCATCTACTCGCCGCGTCCCAAGACCGCCGCCGCGGCACTGGGCGACGGCGTACCGCGCGCCGAGAAGGTAGCACGGCTTAAGGAAGTCGTCGCCCGCCAGCGGGAGATATCGCTCGCGATAAATGAAAAATTGGTCGGGAAGGTGGAAAAGGTCTTGGTAGAGGGAAGAAGCGCGCGCGACGCCGACGAGAGGGCCGGCCGGCTAAGTGAGAATAAAATCGTCAACTTCGCGGCCGCGAGCCGCGCGGGCACGTGGACGCGGGTGCGCATAACCGCGGCGTCTTCCTGGACGTTACGGGGCGAGCCGGTAGACGCCGCGGCGCGCACGAACCCCGAGGCGCCCGGCGGCCTTCCATCTCCCTAAGCCCGCTTGGAACGCCGCGTGAGCAACGCGTGGAAGATTATAGCCGCCGAGACGGTATCGATTGCGAGAAGTTGACATATCGCCAATACCTCGCTCTGGGTCTCGGGTAACACAATAACATGGGTCAACCGGAGAACTATAAATATTAGCGTTGCCATATGCCACCTCGGCTCATGAGAAACGCCGCTACCTCAGCGGACTTTTCTCGCCACCGCGTAGAAGAGCGGTAGGAAGTAACACCGTTCGCCCCGTTCGTTCGCGGCCCGGCGCGCGTCCGCCAGCGCCGCCCAACCCGCCGCCGGCGCCGCGGCCGCCAACAGCCGAGCCATTAGCTCGAATTCCTTTTCTTCTTCCCGCGCCCAGCGCGCGGGCGTCCACGCCGAGTTGACGACGCCGACGCGTGTTACCTCCAGGCCGGCGCCGCCGAGCGCCGCGGCCAACTTCCGCCCCATCGCCGGCTCGCCGCGCCGCCGCCGCACCGCGGCGACTACGAGCTGCTGGCTAGACGCCGCCTCCGGGTAATCTACCGCC
>CAZJNB010000273.1:0-2974 GCA_964547385.1 uncultured bacterium | reverse complement strand
AGGATACGACACCGACACGCGCCCCGGCGGTCCTTTCAATTGGAGTACGCCGCTGGGCCGAACACGGACTGTCGGGGGTGTCATTTTCCTCATCCTGTTCGCGGTCTTCTTCAGTTTCAACCGCTTTCCGAAGTTGGACACCGTCCAACGAGACGTTGACGTTGTCACGGCAATAGACGGCCCCTCCGGCCAAGGCTCCGGCGAATGTTGGATAGCGGACCGAGGACACAACCGCGTAATCCGTCTCGGCGCCGACGGCGCCGTCCTCGCGAAGGTAACAGGCTTCAGCTTCCCCCGCGGCGTGGGCGTTGACCGCGCCGCGGGCGACGTGTGGGTCGCGGACGAAATGAACGACGCGGTAGTTAAAATCGCCAGGTCCGCGTCCGGCGACGTGAACGTAGGGGCCGTCGAGCTGGGCCGCTACACCGGCCTTAAAAACCCACGGGCGGTAGCGGGCGATGCGAACGGCGTCGGTTGGGCGGTAAGCCGTCGGGAGGGAAAATTAGTTAAGCTCTCGGCAAGCGCGAACGAATTGGCGTCGGTGAGCGGCTTCGGCGAGCCGGTGGCCGTCGCGGTGGACGTAGCGGGCGACGCCGTATACGTCGTGGACAGCAAAGCGGGCGCGTTAATCGCGATACCCCGCGGCATAAGTGGTAGTAATAACAATTACAGCAACGTCGCGACGTTCGTCGTAACCGGCTTAGCGGACCCGGAATACGTCTTCGTCGAAGAGAACGGCGGCCGGATATACGTAGCCGAGATGGGCGGCGGCCGGGTGCACGTCTACGACCGCACGGGCCAAGAAGTAACGAGCTTCGGCAACTTCGGCGGGCCGGCCGCCGTCGCGGCCTGGCCGGGAAGGTGAGGGAAACGGTGGCGCTGAGGATAAACCGTCGGAAGTTGCTCACGACGTTCCGGGAGCTCGCGGCCCTGCGCGCGCCGAGTAGACGGGAACGCCCCGTTGCCGACTACATTAAATACCGGCTCGGCGACCGGTGGCCGGTGAGCGAAGACGACGCCGGCCGGAAGATCGGCGGCGACGCCGGGAACATCCTCGTTACCTTAGAGGGCATCGGCGAACCGCTACTCTTTGCGGTCCATATGGATACCGTCGAACCGTGCGACGGCGTAAAGCCCAAGGTTAAAGGGGGTTACGTCGTGAGCGCCGGCGACACCGTCCTCGGCGCGGACGACCGGGCGGCGGCGGCGGTCTTGTTGGAGTTCGCGGAGGCCGCCGAAAAGATGCCCGGCCGACGACCGCTGGAGCTTTTATTCACGGTGGCCGAAGAAGTCGGCCTGTTGGGAGCGAAGAACGCTGATTACAACGGCATACGGAGTAGGGTCGCCTTCGTCTTCGACGCGTCCGAGCCGCCCGGCTTCGCCGTAACGGCGGCGCCCGGCTCGGAGCTGGTAACGGCTACGTTCCACGGGCGGGCGGCGCACGCCGGTATCGAACCGGAGAAGGGGACCAGCGCCATCCAGATGGCCGCGGCGGCAACCGCTTCTATGCAACTCGGCCGTATCGACTACGAAACCACGGCAAACATCGGCGTCATCGAGGGCGGCCAAGCCGTCAACATCGTTCCCGCCCGTGCGGTGCTAAGAGGGGAAGTCCGCTCGCACGACGCGGCCAAGCTCGCCGCCCACGTAACGCAAATAACCGGCGCTTTAAAAAAGGCGGCCGCCGATTTCGGCGGCGAAGTAGAAATAAATTGGGAACGCGTCTACGAGGCCTACCGGCTGAGCGACACGTCGGCGCCGGCGGCGCATTTCGCGCGGGCGGCCGGCGCCGTAGGATTACGCGCGCAGTTCGTCGCCGGCGGCGGCGGTTCCGACGCCAACGTCTTTAACGCGCGCGGCATCCCGGCCCTCGTCGTCGGCTGCGGTATGGAGAAGGCCCACACGAACGATGAACGGATAGCGGTCTCGTCGCTGTATAAATTAACTGAGCTCGCGACGGCGCTGGCGACGGCCTAACGCTCAGTCCACGATCACGAGCTCGACGCGGGCGACGCCGGCGTCGAGCATTTTTATCCTCTTCGCCGCGGCATAGGAAAGGTCGATAATACGGCCGGCTACGAACGGGCCGCGGTCGTTA
Source organism: uncultured bacterium (assembly GCA_964547385.1). Lineage (GTDB taxonomy): Bacteria > RBG-13-66-14 > B26-G2 > WVWN01 > WVWN01 > CAZJNB01. Next base: position 876 of record CAZJNB010000273.1, on the reverse strand, counting down.
ATGCGGACGACAACGCTTTTGTGATTGGCGAGGTTGGTAACGCGGACCTTAGTCCCGAAGGGAAGGGTCCGATGGGCCGCGGTAAGGGCGTTCATATTGAACTTCTCGCCCGAGGCGGTGGCTCGGCCGTGCGCTTCCCGGCCGTAATAGGACGCGTCTCCCACTTCGCGATAGCTACCCGCGCGGACGTAGCGCGCCGCATACCGTCGGCTCAAACTACACGCCGTGGCGACTAAGCATACTACCGTCGCGACGCTCACGAGGATACGGACGTAAACGCTCACCGCTTCTTCTTCGGACGGCCGCGGCCTTTTTTCTCTTTCGGCCGGTAAAACTCGGCCGCCGCGCACACCCCCGCCGCCACCATTTCGCGTAACTCGGGCGGCGCCAAGACCTCGACGTCGCCGCCGAACGCCAAGAGCCACCGGCAGAACTCTTCGGACAACGGCACCTCCCCCACGAAAACGGAGTCGTTAGTTTTGGCGTCCCGGCGGAAGTCGCCCCGGCGCGATAGCGCCGGCTCGGCGATCGGACCCACTTGTTCCGCGAACCGTATTTTGACCTTTACCTTCTCGCTGGAGGCATAGACTTCCCACGCGTCCGCGAAGAACTCTTCAAGGGAGAAGCCTTCCGGCCGCTGGAAGCGGCGCGAGGTTAGCGTAAGCGACGTTATGCGGTCCAGGCGGAAAACGCGAACGGCTCGCCGCAAGTGGCAATACCCGACCATATACCAACTGTGCCGGCGGAACGACAGGCCGTAGGGCTCGACGACGCGCGTACTTTCTTCGCCGCGGCTCAGCGTGTAATAATCGACCTCTACGGGTTTTTGAGCGGCAGGACTCCCTTCATGTCGATTACAATCCGTGAAATACCCAC
>CAZJNB010000272.1:0-2986 GCA_964547385.1 uncultured bacterium | reverse complement strand
CGGACGCCGACCTTTACTTCCAACCCGGCGGCGGCAAGCGCCGCGACGCCCCGGCCCGCCACCTTCGGGTTCGGGTCCAGCGTCCCGATAACGACGCGCTTGACGCCGGCACGAATTACGGCCGGGGCACACGCCGGCGTCCGCCCCCTACTCCCGCACGGTTCTAACGTTACGTAGAGCGTCGCGCCCGCGGCCCTCTCGCCCGCCTGGGCCAAGGCCACCGCTTCCGCGTGCGGCTTGCCCGCGGCGGCGTGGAAGCCCCGCCCCACGACCCGGCCACGCCGCACTACGACGGCGCCCACCGCCGGGTTGAGACCAGTGCGTCCTTTGGCCGAACGGCCGAGGGTGACGGCCTCGGCCATCAACTTCTCGTCACGCCCGGCCCGCAACCGGCATCACCGTCCCAGCGCCGCCGAGCCTTAGGGCGACGGCGTTTTCCCTTCCGGCCCCGGAGCGCTTGGCAACGCCCCGGTATCGCGGAGGGCCCAATCCGGCGCCTCGTGCATATCACAGAACTTCGTCGGAACCGAGCCGACGATAAACGATTCCGTTATTACTTTCGTGCATTTATTGGTTGCGAGCAGGCCGGACTCCTCACAGATACGCGCGCTTACGACTTTATCCGACGTGGGGAACTTGGCGTCGGGGTGTTCTCCCACCGCCGCGGCCATAAACCTCGACCATATCGGCACCGCGTAACTCTCGCCGGTCGCGGTGTGTCCCAACGAGCCGTGGTCGTCGCGCCCGACCCACACGCCGCACACGAGCCCCTCGGGAACGAAGCCGATGAACCAGGTGTCCGCGGCGCCGTCCGTCGTTCCGGTCTTGCCCGCGCCCCGGCCGCGGTAACCGAACCGGCGCGCGAGGGACGCCGTCCCCCGGTCGAGGACGCCCTCCAGGATATTGACCATTATAGCGCAGGTATCCTCTCGCAATACCACTTCTTGGCGTACCTCGAAACCTTCCAGGACGTTACCGTAGCGGTCCTCGATACGGACGATCGCCCGCGGTTCCACGCGAACGCCCATATTGGCCAACGTCGCGAAGCCGTTCACCATATCCATAAGCGTAACGTCGCTCGAGCCGAGCGCCAACGAATAGACCGGCACCAGTTCGCTCTTGACGCCCATCCGGTGGGCATAGTCGATCACCGTCTCCACGCCCACCTCGTCGATGATACGCTCCGCGACGATGTTGATGGACTGTTCGACGGCCCGGCGGATCGTCATCGTGCCGGACGTCGTGCGGCTGTAGTTGTGCGGTTGCCAGACGACGCCGTCGGCCTCGATGCGGAAGGGCACGTCCAGAACCACGTCCGCCGGCGTGAAGCCGTTATCGATCGCCGCGGTGTAGAGGAAAATCTTGAACGACGAACCCGGTTGCCGTTTTGATTGGACGGCGCGGTTGAATTTGGACTCGTTGAAATCGGCGCCGCCGATCATCGCGAGAATGTCGCCGGTGCGCGCGTCCAGCACCAACATCGAACTCTGGAGAAAGGGCGGCTCTTCGAACGCCAAGAGAACCTTCTCCTGTTTACGGTAGACCGCAACCACCTTTGCCGAAATCTCGGCGCCCACTTTAATTACGTCCGACGGCTTCTGCGGGAAGGACCAGACGGCCGGCGAGATGTCCATCGTGCCCGTAATGCCGCCGCCGAGGTCGCAGATCGCGACGGCCTTCGTCATCTCGGTGACGCGGACGTACCGCACCTGGCCGTTCTCCAACTTCTTGAACTTCAACTTCGGCTCGTAGGACGCGATCTTCCGGCCGTGGTTCTTCTCGAGCCGGGCGAGGCCCCACGCCATCGTATCGTCGGCGATCTTCTGGAGACGGAGGTCGAGGGTGGTATATATCTGCAAGCCGCCGCGGAAGACCTCCTCGGAGCCGTAGCGTCGGACTACGAAGCGCCTAACGTACTCGGTGAAATAGGGCGCGCGGTCCAACTCGCGTTTTACCGGCGCTACTTTAACGGGCGTGGCGCGCGCAACGTCGTATTGCTTCCGGTCGATATACCCGAGCTCGAACATCTTCGCGAGGACGGTATCCCGCCGCGTCGTCGCCTCGTCCGGATTGATGTAGGGCGAAAAACGACCCGGCGACCGCGGCAACCCCGCCAGGACCGCACACTCCGCAAGCGTCAGCTCGCCGACGTGTTTATCGAAATAGACGCGCGCCGCGGCTTCGGCGCCGTAGGCGTTGTGGCCGTAATATATCTGGTTCAGGTAAAAATACAGGATTTCGTCTTTGGCGTATGAGCCCTCAATCTTTCGGGCGAGTAACGCCTCTCTAATCTTACGGTCCAGCGTCCTTGCTTGGGTGAGGAAGAGGTTTCGGGCGAGCTGTTGCGTAATGGTCGAGCCGCCTTGAACTACGCGGCGCGCCTTGACGTTGGCCCACGCCGCCCGCAAAATACCCTCGTAATCAACGCCGTGGTGTTTGTAAAAGCGCTCATCCTCGATCGCGAGCGTCGCGTGGATGAGGTCCGGCGGGAACGCCGAATACGGCCGTAAATACCGGCGTTCGACTTGAAAGGAAGCGATAAGTTCGCCGTTGCGGTCAAAGACCTTCGTGGGGAGCGCGGGCTCGTAGGTCTCCAACTCCGAGACCGCGGGAAGCCCCCGTGAAAGGACCGTCGCCAAGCCGAACGCGAGGCCGACGGCGACCAGGCCGCCCCAATACACGACGCCGAAGGCGACGCGCGTCGCGAGGGTGAGCCGGCTCCGGCTACCTCTTCGGCGCGGGCGCCGCCGGCGCCTTAGCTCCGGGAAATCATCTCGCTTATTATTTATCGGAGACACGCCCGTTATTTTAGCATATATGTTCAATTTAATCAACGCCGCCGCCAAAATCGGGACCGGCTTAAACCCTTGACGCCTTTCCGCCGTTGCGTTATGATTACCCAAGATGATAAGGATTTCGGGCTTAGTATCCCTCCTCTTCGCGGTATCGGCGGCCGCGGTGGATATCAACGTCGCCGCGGACGAGG
>CAZJNB010000271.1:0-3002 GCA_964547385.1 uncultured bacterium | reverse complement strand
CTTCAAACTTAAACCCGAGGCGACCTATCGCCTCGCCGAATCGGGCGTCATCAACTGCTGGTACGAGCGTACGCGTTACGACGTCGCCGGCTACCTCGGTTCCGAGACGCTCCTGTTGCGCGTCCCGGGCCTGAGCCACAAGTGGGAGGCAAGCGTCAACAAGGGCGTGGGGCAATACGTTACCCTCGTCTTCACCTACGACGGCGAAAGACAGGCCGACGAGGACGTCACCAGCCATCGCGGCCGTGTCGACGTCAACATCTACTTCTAATGCTCGCCCGGCTGACAACCGTAGTCCTGCTCGCCGCGGCCGTCGCGGCCCTCCCGAACGAACTCGCCGTCGAGGGCAACGAGGCCTTCAGCGACGCCGAAGTTACGACCGCGGCGTTCGCCGAGGGGAAGCTCAACGTCGCCGCCGTCGAGCGGTTCTACCTCCGCGCCGGTTACCTGAACGTGGCGGTATCGTCGCCCGAGAGCGAGGGCCGCCCGCGCCGGCTCGTTATCGCCGAGGGGCCGCGCTACCGCGTCGCGACGGTCGCGGTGGATAACGACTCGCCGCTGAGCCGCGACGAGGTCCGCGCGTTCATCCCCCTCGGCTCCGGCGACGCCGCCTCGCCGCCGGCGCTCCACGAAGGCCTGCGCGACATCCTCGCCGCCCTCGCGGACCGCGGCTATATCCGCGCCGTCGCGGAATACAAAATAACGCCCGCGGCCGCCGACCGGGTAACGGTCAACGTCGCCGTCCGCGCCGGCGAGAGGTATACTGCGGGGGATATAAAATTCGTCGGCGTGGACGCCGGCGACGAGACGGTCCTCCGCGCCGAGCTCGAGACCCGCGCCGGCAAGCCGCTCCGCGAACGCACCCTCGCGCGCGACATCCTCCGCGTTATCGACTTCTACCGCGCCCGCGGCTACCCGAACGCCGCGACCGAACCCGGCCGCTTCACCCTCGCCGAGCCTTATCGGGAAATCGACTTCACCCTCGCCGTCGACGCCGGCGAACAGGTTACCGTCCGCGCCATCGAAATCGTCGGCAACCGCCGGACCCGCGACGCCGTAATCCGCCGCGAGCTCCGCATCTTCCCCGGCGACCCCTACGACATAGAGAAACTGCGCGCGAGCGCCCGACGAATATATAACCTCAAATATTTCGAGGCCGAGCCGACGATAACGCTCGCCGACGCCGAGGCCGGCCTACTGCGCCTCGAGGTGGCGGAGCGGCGCACCTACCGCCTAAGCGGCGCCCTCGCCTACGAGCCCGTCCGCGGCGAGGCCACCGGCCTCATCGGCGAAGTCGAGACCAACCTCGCGAACCTCGGCGGGACCGGCCGCGAGGCCGAAGCGCGTTACCGCCACCTCTCCGCGGCGACGATGGACGCCGGCGGCGAGTTCTACGAGCCGTGGATCGGCGGCATCGACCTCTTCGCCCAGCCGCGCGCCAGCTACCGCGAGCGCGTTCATTATCGCAAGGCGAGCGGCGAGCTCTCGCTGGGAACGCACCCGGCGTTGGACCTCACCGTCGCCGGCGGCGGCGGCTTCGACCGCGTGTGGGAGGAGAACGCCAGCCGTAAAGTGAAGGTCTTCGCGTGGGCCGAATACGACAGCCGCGACTTCTTCGGCAACCCCCGCCGCGGTTGGCTGATGAGCGCGCGCGCCGAGCTGGGCGTTAAGCAATACCTGAGCGACGACTTCCGCGAGCGGGTCCCGCGGCTCGAGCTGGACGCGTGGCGCTTCTGGCCGACGACGCGCAACCAGGTCCTCGCCGCCCGGGCCCGCGCCCAGGCGTTCTTCGCCCGTCGCGCCGCGGTGGACGAATACTACCCGCTCGGCGGCCACGCCGACCTGCGCGGCTTCAAAGAAGAACAGTTCTACGCCGACCGCCAAGCCCTCGCGACGGTCGAATACCGCTTCCTCACCGGCCGCGAGAGCCGGCTCTTCGTCTTCGCCGACGCCGCCTATCACCACTTGCGGACGGAACAACTTCTCGTCGAGGGTATCGACGCCGGCTACGGCGCGGGCTTCCGGGCCCGGACGCCGGTGGGAACCTACGGCGTCGACTACGGCCTCGCCGTCGGCGCCGGGCCGCTCGACGGCAAGATCCATATTTCCATAACGGAAGAATTCTAACGCCCTGCCGCGCCCCTAAAAAACTTGCCCCGGTCGGCGCGATGTCGTAATATCTACGGCTTCAAGTGGCTATATTTTTACAGAGCGCGGGCGTGGCCATGGCGTTCGCAGCCGGCGCGTTCGCCGGCAACTTCTACCATCTAATAATCCACCGCGTAGCCGGCGGCGGCTTCCGCGTGGTATTGCCGCCGTCGTGCCCGGCGTGCGGCCGGGCGGAACGGCGCGTATGGATGTTGCCGATATTATGGTATCTTATTCTCCGCGGCCGCTGTCCCCGGTGCGGCTTCGCTTACGCGCGGCGCATACTCTGGCAGGAGGTCGCGGGCGGCGCGGTGGCCGCGCTGTTGTTCTATTACTATGGTCCGACGCTCGCGTTCTTCACAACGTTCGCGTTCTGCTTTTTATTCTTTCTGAACTTCATCGTGGAGTTTCGCTACGCGGCGCTCGTCCCCCAGCTCTACGTCCCCGCGGCCGGCGCCGGCCTGGCGCTCTCGTTTCTACCGGGGCCGCCGTCGCCGGTGAGCGCCGCGGCGGGCGGCCTCCTCGGCGGCGGCCTCCTGCTTTTGGGTCGCCTCTTCGCCCCGCGGACGGCGGCGCCCGAGGGCCCGGCGCACCGCCAACTTGCGCTCGTGGCGCTGGCCGGCGTATTCTTGGGATGGCAGAGCACGGTGCTCATCCTGGCCACGGCCGCGGCGGCCGCGTGGGCCTTGCCTAAAATTGGAAGACGTATCGTCGGCCGCGACGCGGATAACTGCTTCGGCCTCGGCGTCCTCGTCGCGGTGTTGGCGCTGGCCTTCTTTCACCGCGACATCACCGCGTGGTATTTTCGCATCCGATAATCAATTTTCGTAGCCGCCGGTTCTCGCTATGATAAT
>CAZJNB010000270.1:0-3024 GCA_964547385.1 uncultured bacterium | reverse complement strand
ATATTGACGGCGCGCTGGTCGGCGGCGCCAGCCTCGCCGCGGCGACGTTCGTTCCTATTGTTCGCTTCGGGGCGTAGGAATTGGGGGCTTGACGGCGCTCGGGCCCCTATGTTATATTGTAAGCGAGGCTGATTATGGGGATAGCGTATCCGGTTGTTTTAATACTCCATATCGCCGTCGCGGTCGCGATGGTCGCGATCGTGCTACTTCAGACGGGCAAGGGCTCGGGCCTCTCGGGCGTTTTCGGCGCCGGCGGCGCCGCGTCGGAGTCGTTCTTCGGCGGCCGGGGGCCGACGACGTTTTTGACCAAGCTCACCACTGCCGCGGCGATAACGTTTATGGTAACGTCGCTTTTACTCGCGAAGATGTCGTCGGCGCCGCGGGGCGGTAAGTCCATTATGAAGGATACGAAGAAGACCGAAGAGAAGGTCCCGGCGAGGCCGGCGAAGAGGCCGCGACGCACGAAATAACTATTTAGCCGAGCCGCCCGCCGGGCGGCTTTGGCATAAGCGGGACGTGGCGGTGGCCGACAGCGACTTCCTTGTGGGCGTTCACGTATCGATCGCCGGGCACGTCGCGGACGCGGTTACGCGCGCCGCGGCGCTCGGGTGCACCACGTTTCAGATTTTCTCCTCCAACCCGCGCGGCTGGCGCCGGAAGCCGCTCGCGCCGGACGACGCCGCCGACTTCCGGGCGCGCGCGAAACGGCTGGGCTTCGGCGCGTTCTTCGTCCATATGCCGTATCTCCCCAACGTCGCGACGCCCGACGACGAGCTCTGGGAGAGGTCCGTCGCGGCGCTCGGCGACGCGCTCGGGCGGACCGCCGCGTTGGGCGGCCGCTACGTCGTAACGCATATGGGAAGCCACAAGGGCGCCGGCCTGGACTTCGGCCTGCCGCGCGCCGCGGCGGCGCTCGAGCGGGCCCTCGCGGCCAGTCGCGGCTCGGGCGTTATGATATTGATGGAGGACGCCGCCGGAAAGTCGGGCCAGCTCGGGACGCGCTTCGAGGAGTTATCGGAAATATACAGGCTGTTAGGCCGGAATTATCGGCGGCGCGTGGGCCTATGTATTGATACCTGCCACAGCCACGCGATGGGTTATAACCTGTCCGCGCGGGGCGACGGCCTCGAGCGCATCTTAGCCGAGGTCGCCGCCGTCATCGGCGTCGCGAAGATAAAACTCCTTCATCTCAACGACGCCAAGGGGGAATGCGGCAGCCGGCTCGACCGCCACGAACATATAGGCCGGGGGACGATAGGCCGCGCCGGGTTCCGTAAGATAATCAATCACCCGGCGCTCCGGCACCTCCCGATGGTGCTGGAGACGCCGCCGGAGGACCGGTGGGACCGGAAGAATTTGCGCGCCGTCCGGCGATTGCGGGCGGCGTGACGGCGGCTTTTTTACTTGCTTCGGCCACGCCGCCGTGGTATAAATACTCAAGAGGGCCTATAGCTCAGTTGTGGTTAGAGCGCGCGCCTGATAAGCGCGAGGTCACAGGTTCAACTCCTGTTAGGCCCAATAGGCCCGCCTGCTGGCGGGCTTTCAAATTTCCGGCGCGCTGTGGGTACGTCCCCGCGGCGGGGAGGTCTCGCTCGTGAATAAATGGCGGATAAGGATTATCGCGACGGCCGTCGCCGGCGCGTTAGTGGCGCCCGGCGTCGCGACGCGGGCACGGGCGGACGGCGGCGCCGGGACCGTCGCCGTCGCCGCGGTTACCGCGGGCCTTACCGCCCTCGCGACCTATCTCGTGAAGGATTATTTCGACGCGCGCGGCGAATCTAAAGAGCTCGGCCGTAAGACGGAGGATATACTCGAGGAAATAAAACGCGTCGATACCCGCGCCGGGGCGTTGGAACGGGAGAACGACGCGTTGCGGGACAAGACCGCCGCGGCCGAAGGCGTCGCGGAGTTTTGGACGGTCCTCATCCGCGAGGACGAGGAGTTCTTCAAACCGAAGGGGATAATCGAACGGGTCGCCGGTTACGAAAAAGGGTTGGAGACGCTATACGTCAAAGAGCCGGACCTCGTCGAGAAGGTCCATCAAGCGCTTACGCGCCCGGCCGGCGATTGGGAGCGGGGCGTCGTTATCCGGGCCTACGGCGCCGGCGTCCCTGGCGCGGACTTTTGGGAGTTGAAGAAGAGGTTGGACCAGGGCTTAGAGGGCGGCGTCGTGAAGGTCGCCGGGGAACGCGAGCCCCGTTACGTCTCGGGCGCGGAGAACCTGATGGCGGTATTGGAATACGTGCGGAAGGTCGCCGGCGAGGTCCAATACCGGCTTACGCTCCAGCGGCTGTGGGCGTGCACGCCCGAGGAAGTGGATAGGGTCCTGAGTTATTTTCCGGGTTATTGAACAGTTACGCCGGCGGCGGAGGAGATATGACCGAGGATAAGATGGCGACGGTAGAGGAGCGGCTCGACGCGCTCGAGCGACGGCTGGAGCTGTTGGAGGGAGGATACGTCGCCGACGAGCGCCGGGGACGGCGCGCGCGCGCCCTCAATATGTGGCTTCGGATCGCAATATATACGACGTTCCTCCTCCTTATGGTTTTGTTTCTCTTCGTGTTCAAGTTCAAGTTATAGTTATGGCGCGAGCGCTCGGCATTATAGGCGCGGCGACGATGTTGTGGGCCTGCGCGGCCGGCGGGCCGCCGGCGCCGTATAACGTTACCGCGACGAGCGACGGCGTCGGCGTGGACCTCCGCTGGGACGCCGGCGGGACCCCGAGCCGTTTCCTCGTCGAACGCTCGGAGGGGGTCAATTATAATTTCGTCGCGTTCGCGTGGATAAAAGGGAACGAGCGCTACTTCCGCGACGACGCGGTCGCGGCCGGCGAGTGGTATTATTATCGGCTGGCAGGGTGGTTCGAACGGTGGGAGGGCAAGACGGGTCGAATGAGCGAGTATTCGCCCGAAGTGGGCGTAGAGGTCAAGTGAAGGCCGGCGTCATACGGTGACGGCGCGGGCGGATATAAAGATCGCGGCCGAGGTAAAAGGGGATGAGGTGGAAATCCGCGACAATCGTGTA
>CAZJNB010000269.1:0-3048 GCA_964547385.1 uncultured bacterium | reverse complement strand
TTGCCGGCGTCGGCGTCGTCGTAGCTGATGGCGGCGCCGCACTTGGGACATTTTATCTCGGGCATAATTATTCTCCTCGCTCGTCGCGACGGTTATCAATATCATACGCGGCGCGGGAAGTCAAAACGAAAAATAGCGGCGACGCGTTGCTCTTGCGGCGCCGGGACGCTTGTTTTTTCTTATAATGAGGGGTTTCGGCGAGGGCGCCGCTTTGCCGGGGGGGGGCCCTCGCACGCTACCGCGGACTTTGCGAGAGAGGGCGGCGTATCGAGTTTAACGAGATAATAGACGCGTCGGAGAGGGGGCCGGCGCGGGCTTCGTAGCGGCGTGGGCGACGCCCGGATAACGTCGTTGTTTTACCGCGCCGGGGCTACTCGGCGATTACGAGCTTACCGTTTTTCTTCTGTTCTCGCCCCTTTACGTAGTATAGGTAGACGCCCGGCGCCAACGGCGCGCCCGCGTCCGTCATCGGCCGCCACGCCAGTTTATCGCTACCCGTTTTTACCTCGAGCCGCGCGACCCGGCGCCCGGAGAGGTCGTAGACCTCTACCGTCGCGGGAGCCGAGACGCCGGCGAAGTTAATCCCTTCGGCGTGCGCGGCGTAACGATATGGATTAGGATATACGGAGAACGCCGTGGGTACCGGCGCGTTCGGGCCCCGCGGCACGAACGGTTCCTCGACGCCGATGTGCGACGAACGTGCGAGATGAGCGAGCGTCGCCGCGAAGTCCTTGACGAAGCGGACGCCGAACGCCGGCTGGAGTTTATCGAGTGTGTCGAAAGCGGTATGGTAGTAAGGGTATTCCATTCTCCCGCCGACGCCTATCTCACCCTCGATCACGCCTACCGCGGCGTAGCCGACGTCGCTGAAGCGGCTGTGGTCCGCCCACCACTCCTCGTGGTCGTAAATTATGTTGTTGCCGTATAGCTGGCCTACGCCTTTTAAGTAATCAAATAACCACTTGTCGTTGTCATAAGCGACCGAGAGGTCGTCGCGGCCACCGTTCTCCTCGTCGTACGCGACCATATCCGCGTTCAAGAAGGCGACGATTTTTTCGCCGCGGTTGGCGCAATATTGCGCGTATTCCCAGCTCCCGATGCAACCGCCTTCCTCGTCGCCGAAGCCTATATAGCGCACCGTCCGCTTAAACGACATATCCTTGAACGCCCGGGCCGCGGCCATCGCGGCCGCCGTTCCGGAGGCGTCGTCCTCGGCGCCCGGCGTCTGCCAAGGGCGGGTGTCCGCGTAGGAGTCGTAATGGCCGCCGATGATGACGACTTCGTCGGGCGCCGATGTTCCGCGCCTTTCGCCGATGACGTTGTGGGCCTGCATCACGAAGCCGTTGCTGATGTCTACGAAACTGGCGCCGCCGTTGTCGGTCCGGTAAACTTTCGCGCCGTCGTCCTGGGCCATTACGCCGTGCAGGCGGTCGGCGAAGGCCATCGCGTCGAACTGCATGGCCGGCGCGTTCGTTACCTCGTGCCACGTCGCGCCGGCGTCGTCGCTCGCGATGAGCGTCGAGCCGGCGGCGAAGCCGTGCGTCGCGTCGGGGAACTCTATGTTACGAAACTGGCCCGAAACACCCGGGTATTAATAGGTCCAGTTTATCCCGTCGGTAGTATGTAACAGCATCCCGGTTCTATCTGCGGCCCAGGCCTCCGCGGCGCCGAGCGGCGCTATGTCGAGCCGATTAATCATCGATACCGGGTCCGACGACGGTAGCCACGTGTTGCCGCCGTCGGCGGTGTAGATAAACGCCGGTTTGTAGTTCGTGTAGGAATTACCGGCCCAACCGTGAAGGGCGTCATAAAACGCGACGCTCCCGGGGCGGAAGTGCTCGGGCAGGTTTTGTTCGGTCCAACTTTGGCCGCCGTCGCTCGTCTTTATCAAGAAGCCGCCGTAATTACCCGGCGAACCGTATTGGACCATACCGCCGAGCCAACCCACGTTCTCGCTTACGAAGTAGCACGAATAGGGGTAGTATTTCCAGCTCGGGTGTCCCTGGCCGAAGGTTACCGTCGTCCACGAGTCGCCGCCGTCAAGCGTTTTCGCGAGCGTTTTATTGCCGGCGGCGGCAAAGCCTTTAAGGTTATCCAGCCAGAAGCCCGCGTATCGGCCGGTTACGACCGCCGGGCGGACCGTTTCCCACGTGTTCCCGCCGTTTCGCGAACGGCGGAAGAGGCTATGGTCTTCGCCGAAATATATATTCCCGCCGGCCGCGCGGTAGTAGGCATCTTCTAAGCGGCACGTATCGAATTCGAACAGCGTCGCGGTCAGTCCCTGCGTCGCGAAGAAGTTCCGCACGTAGTCCCGGGAAGCTTCGCAGCCGCTCGTAAAAGTATAGCGGGTCCGGTAATCCTGCAATGCTTGGACGTAGCCGGCGTATTCTGCTTGGGTGATAGTATTGATCGCCGCTTCTATCTCCGGGTCCTTCCCCGTCGGCGGCGGCTCACCCGGATACTTCCAGCCTACGGGCGTTACCGGTACCAGCCGTATTAGCTCGAGCCGACGGTCAACTGCGCGTATATCCCCGGCGTTAAAACCTTCCTCCAGACCTACGAGTATCTCGCCCGCGGCGAGCCGGACCGCGGCGCCGAGGTGGGCGAACGCCGCGGGCGTCGGCGCGGCCTTCGCGGCCGCCCATACGATGTAATAATCCTTGCGGTTCGCGTTTCGGTCTAAGATGCGGTAAGGCGCTACCCGCGCCAACGAAGCCGGCGTGCCGTTGTATAGGTAGCCCGGGCCGTATCTCCCCAGATAATACGGCTCGCGGTCGTCCGGCCTAACTTCTTTTTGGGATATCGCTACCAGCTCCGCCGGCAAAGAAAACGCCGCCGCGGCGACGAACGTTATCCCGACGGCGACCATCGTTATCCTCTTAATCATTTAAGCCACCTCCCGCGAACGGACGTGCAAATTATACACTACTTTTATTACCGAGTCCACGGTAAAAATTACGACTAATGAACGTGGCCTGGATAATTATTAGAAACGCCGCCCTCCCGGGCGGCTTTTTTCGCGCAAGCCGACCGTCGGTCACTTCAAGA
>CAZJNB010000268.1:0-3057 GCA_964547385.1 uncultured bacterium | reverse complement strand
TTGATTTCGATCTTGTCCGACTCCGCGAAGATGTCGAACTTGTTCGAGTCGTTTCCGCTCCGGAGGGACCCGGCGAACGTTGTCGTATTGCCGACTTTCGTCTTGGTAACTTTTCCCGCTTCCGTTACGGGCGCGGGCGTGGGCGGTGTAATACTGGGTTTCTCGCCGCCACCTTTGAATTTACTGCACGCGAGGATCGCCGTCGCGAGAACCGCGGCCAGCGCCAAAGTTACGAGCAATTTCGCTTTCAAGAAACTACCTCCTCAACATCGGAATGAAAGGATGATTACGAGGTTGTATATTGCATAACAGCAACGGCCTCGGCTGTCAAGTATTTTTCTTGTGGAAGGTCGGCGGTAGCCGCGAGGCAAGTTAGGCTATTTTATATTGAGCCCTCGCGCCGTAAGTGTTAGAGTATATAAATATATGCCCTTAGCCGCGGTATGGCTACTCGTAGTTTCCGGCGTCTTCCACGCGATTTGGAACTTGTTGGTGAAGAGAGCGGCGGAGCCGTCGGCGTTCTTTGCCGGCGCGATTGCTTTTGCCGTCGCCCTCTATACGCCGGTGTTCGTCATCGTGGTGGCGCCGCGGCTGCCGGCGCCTACTTTCTCGGCGTTGGCGGCGGTACTCTTCACCGGCCTTGCGGAGGGCGTCTACTTCGTCTTGTTGACGCTGGCGTATCGGCGGGGAGACCTCTCGCTCGTCTACCCTATAAGCCGGGGGACCGCGCCGCTCTTCATCGTCGCGGGCGGCGTGACGTTGTTGGCGGAGAGGATACCCGCGGTTGGCTACGCGGGCATCGGCCTCGTCGTCGCCGGCGTCGTCGCCGTCGCTTGGCCGGGGCGCGGCGTGCGCGTCAGCGTCCCTACCGTAGTCCTATCGGCCTTGACCGGCGCGACGATCGCGGCCCACCATCTGGGTTATAAATGGCTCTTCCGGTATTACCCGCCGTACGCGGCGATCTATATGGCGTGGCTGGTAGCCGCGGTAGTGCTTACGACGTACGTTCTGATAAGTGGAAAGGCGACGGCGGGGACCCGTTACGTCCACGACCATCTTGTCGCCGTTGTGGCCGCGGGCGTTCTATCGATGGGGGGATTTTTACTGGTGCTCCTGGCGCTCGATATGACGCTGGTGTCGTATATCGGCGCGGCGCGGAACGTGGGAACCGTATTGAGCGTCCTGCTCGGCGCGCACTTCTTGGCGGAAGGGGGGCGGTGGCGGCGGCTCGCCGGCGCCGTCGGCATCACCGTAGGCGTTATTGCGCTCGTGCTCGCCTGAACGCCGCCGTAATAAATGCGCCGGGTGGTCCGGCGCCGTTGGCGAGGGGGTATATATGCCGGCGGTACTCATTACGTCAGGGTGTTAGGAGACGCCGCGAATACGGCGACGGTTGCCCCCGGCGCATAATAAAGTGCCAACGCGTCGTCGAGCTCTTTTTTTAATTTGCCCCCCGGCGTAACTACGCTCCCCAAAACTTCGCCTTCCGCTATGAGGATATTCGCTGACCGTTCGCCGGCGACGATAGAAACTACGCCGGTGAGCTTTGCGGCGCGCGCCCACGAGAGGTATTCCTCGATATTGAGCGCGGCCGCCGGCATCCGGCTTACGGCGGCCGTGCCGGTGAGGCCCGCGGCCAGCGCCGCGGCGGCACTCTCGTCGAGGGCGAAGAGTTCGGCGCGGACCTTTTCCGCGTCGAAAAGTCGGGCGAACGTGTTATAACCCTTGTCGCCCGTTAGGAAGCGACCGTCGTGCCAGAGTACCGTGCCCGCCGGCGCGCCGGCGCGAAACGCCAGGGCGCCCCGTCTTCTCTCCGCCGGTCCCACCGCCAAGCACCCGGTGAACTTCGCCGCGGCGAGCTTCTTCAACACGTCGCTCGCCGTAGTTTCGGTTACGGCGCCGGCGCTCTTCCCCGCCGGCAATATTGGCAACGCGGGTATCTTCTCCGCCTCGCCGGCGGCCTTTGCCAGCGCCGCGGCGAGCGCCGCGGAGACGTTGGCCGGAAAGTCCTCGGCGTCCGGCAGGACGTCTTCGATAAAACGATACTCCCCTTCCGCCCACGACATTATCGTTTTTATCGCCGCGTCGCCGTCGCCGACGTTGCCGGAGGCGTGTTTCGCGACGCCGCGGCTGAATGTTACAAAGGCCGATTCACCCGCTGGCCCTTTGAAATGAACGACGCCGAACGTCCGAGCCTGATATAGAGCCGCGAGTAGTTCGGCCGCGCCGGTCTCGGCGAGGTCGCCCGTTTTGTCTATCGTCGCCATATGTCGCTGTACGCTGTCAAGGGGCCGCAACTATATCATACGACCGTGTGGGCGTCAACGAACGAGAATATTCTTGCGGGCACGCAGGCCCGATGTTATGTTAGCGGCGTGGCTCGGGCGAAGAAGTCTAAGCATGCCGAAGTCGAGGTATTCGTTACCCTCCGCGTCATCGACCGCGTAGCCCTCACCGCGCGCCGGACGCTCGTCGAGCGCCTCGGCTACGGCGATATCCTCGCCGGCCTCGAGCGCCGCGACTACTACCGGCTCGTCGTCGCCGGCGAGGAAGACGAAGCGCTTACGTACGCGCGTGATATGGTCGAGAACACCGCGGTCTTCGTAAACCCCACAAAAGAGTCCTACGTTATCGAGCCCGTTCGGCGACCCTTATCGGAGGGGGGGCGCTATATCGCGCTCGTGTATCCGCGCGAGGGCCTTTATGACGAGGTCTTGTGCCGTTTCCTCGCGCTCGAGCTCGGTTACGACCGCGTAATCGCCGCCGGCCGCGGCGTCGCCTGGACGCTACGCCTCGCGGGTGAAGTCGGGCCGGAATACGTCGAGGAGATTTTGCTCGCCGCCCGGAGGACGCGCGGTCTTCTCTCCAACCCGCACGCCGAACAATACGAGCTCGCCTAACGCGGTCCGAAGATAGCGCGGCCTATCCGCACCATATTCGACCCCTCCGCGATCGCCGCTTCGAAGTCGTCCGTCATCCCCATCGAGAGGAAACGGAACGCGTTGCCCAACGAGGGCGCGAGTCTCTCGAAGAGGCGCCGGAGGGTCCGGAACGCCT
>CAZJNB010000267.1:0-3069 GCA_964547385.1 uncultured bacterium | reverse complement strand
CAAGTGGTTTGCGGCCGCCAAATCAGCAGGGCTTTACAAGGAGGCCATTGAACTGGCCAACCGGACGCCCTGTGATCCCAGGACACTGACCAGGGCGGCGCGGGACATGGCCGCCGAAGAACCGCGTTTTGCCGTCGAGGCCGGCATGGCGGCGCTCCGCTGGCTGGTGGAGGGATATGGATACGAGATCACCGGACTGGACGTGCTGGCGGCCGATAACCACACCATGGAGGCCGCGCGCAACGCGGGACGCGATGCCGAAACCCTGGAGTGAGTCCGTAAGCGGCGCGCGAGCGCTGGCCCGCGGAAATAGACGACCGCTACGACATAGACTTCTTTTTGCGCGACGTCGTCGGCTCCCGCGGCGGGCGGTGCCCGCGGTGCTACGGCGAGCGCCTCGGCCGGGCGGCGGCGCGGGCCGCGGCCCTCGGCATAGAAGCGTTCACGACGACGCTCCTCGCCTCCCGCCACCAGGACCATGAGGCGGTAATCGCCGCCGGCGAGGAGGCGGGCGCGGCCGCGGGCGTCGCGTTCCTATCGCAGGACCTCCGCGCCCTCGACGCCGAAAGCCACCGCCGCGCCCGGGAGATGGGCCTTTACCTACAGGGATATTGTGGGTGTATCTATAGCGAGGAGGAGCGCTACCGGAAACGTAAAGGCGCAACCGCCCGAAGCACTTAGCGGGTGGGAGCTTCGGCCGTCGTTGGTCTGGAAGCGCCTGGGCGTCCCGGCGCCGCCGGCCGACACGGCGATGCGCGCCGCCTTCGAGGAGGCGTACGAGCGGGCGCGCGCGGTTCTCGAGCCCAAACACGCGGTCGCGTTCCGGCGTATCGTCGCCGTCGGCGAACGGCGCGTCGAGCTCGCGAGCGGCGTCGTCTTCGAGAGCGCTACGTTGGCGAAGTTGGCGGCCGGCGCGACCCGGCTCGCGGCGATGGCCGTTACGGTGGGGCCTGCGCTCGACGCCCTGGCCGATGAGTATAACGCCAACGGCGAGGTGTTCAAGATGACGGTCGCGGACGCCGTAGGCTCGGCCGCCGCGGAGGGGCTGATGCGCGCGCTCCACCGGGACGTCCGGGCGCGCGCCGAGGCGGAGGGCAACGTCGTAACCCGCCGCATAAGCCCGGGCTTCGGCGACTTCGCGCTGGCCGCCCAGCCGGATCTCTTGGATGTCGTGCGGGGCCGCCGCCTGGGCATAACGTTGACGGCGAATTATATGATGGTCCCGCGCAAGAGTGTAACCGCGGTCGCCGCGGTGAAGGCCGGATGAACTTGAGAAGGGAACAATTCAAGATCTACGCGAAGGACCACGTCGTCCTCCTCGACGGCGCGATGGGGACGTTGTTGCAGGCGCGCGGCCTGGCCCCGGGCGCGCCGCCCGACGGCTTCAATTTGGAGAAGCCGGCGGCCGTCCGCGAGGCGCACGCCGCCTACGTCGCCGCGGGCGCCAAGATAATCCTCACGAACACGTTCGGCGCGACTAAAATTCGGCTCCGGCCCCACCGCCTCGCGACGCGCGCCCGTGAGGTCAATATCGCCGCGGCGGCGCTGGCGCGCGAGGCCGCGGGCGAGACGGCGTGGGTCGCGGGCGATATTGGTCCGTTGGGCGAATACGTCGAGCCGGTGGGGGCGCTGACCTTCGACGACGCCTACCGCGCGTTCTACGAGCAGGCGCGGGCCTTAGCCGCCGCGGGCGTGGACGTCCTCTTTATCGAGACCATATCGGACCTCCGCGAGGCGAAGGCCGCGGTCGTAGCGTCGCGAGCCGCCTTCGCCGGGCCCGTCGTCGCGTTGATGACCTTCGAAGAGAGCGGCCGGACCGTTACCGGGACGCCGCCGGCGGTAGCCGCGGTAACGCTGGTCGCCGCGGGCGCCGATGCCGTAGGGGCGAACTGCTCGGTGGGCGCGCGCGAGCTCGTTCCCATAATCCGGGAGATGGCCGCGGCGGTGGAGGTGCCGATATGCGCGGAGCCGAACGCGGGTCTGCCGCGCCTGGTCGGCGGGCGGACCGTCTTCCGCCAGACGCCGGCGCAGTTCGCGCGGTGGGTGCCGAAGTTGGTCGCCGCCGGCGCCTCGTTGGTCGGCGGCTGTTGCGGGACGACGCCCGAACATATTAAGGAGGCCGCGGCGGCGCTCGCGGGCGTCGAGCCGGTGCGCCGGCGCCCCGCCGTCGGCTCGACGTTGGCGAGTCGGACGCGCTTGGTTCGGCTTGGCACAGGCATGCCCGTCGTCGTGGGCGAGCGCATCAATCCCACCGGCCGCAAGCGGCTGGCCGCCGCCCTGGCGAAGGGGCGTTTCGAGCTCGTCGCGGCGGAGGCGCGGGCGCAGGCCGCGGCCGGGGCCGCGGTCATAGACGTTAACGTCGGCGGCGCGCCGAACGCCGCGGCGGCGATGGCCGGCGCGGTCCGGGCGGCACAGCTCGCCGCGGACGTGCCGGTAGCGGTGGACTCACCCCGCGCCGAGGTCCTCGCCGCGGGCCTGCGGGAGGCGGTGGGAAAGCCGCTGCTGAACTCCTGCTCGACGACGGCGCGGGCGATGGCGAAACTTTTGCCGCTCGCGCGGCGGTGGGGCGCCGCGGTCGTGGGTTTACCGATGTCAAGCCGCGGTATCCCGGCGGGCGTCGCGGCCCGGCTCCGCCTCGTCGAGAGGTTCGTGGACCGCGCTCTCGACGAGGGCATCGCCTTAGACGACATCTACGTCGACGCCCTTATGCTTACCGCGGCTCAGCGTTCGCCGGCTGAAACTTTCGAGACCCTTAGGGAGATAAAGCACGCCTTCGGCGTCCGCACCGTAATGGGCGTGAGCAACGTCTCGCACGGCCTGCCGCGGCGGGAGGTGTTGAACGAGGCCGCGTTTCTCTACGCCGCGGGCGCGGGCCTCGACCTTGCGATCGTGAACCCGTGCGACGAGCGGACCTGCGAGGCGATACACGCGGTGGCGTTGCTCGCCGGCGGCGAAAGCGCCCTTACCTCCTATATCGCGGCGTTTGCGAAAAGGCGGACGCGCCGTGCGGCCAGGCCTAAGGGGAAGCGGGCGACGACGGGCGACGAGTTGTGCCGGGTGGTGCTGGAG
>CAZJNB010000266.1:0-3083 GCA_964547385.1 uncultured bacterium | reverse complement strand
GGCATCCAACGCTCCGGCTCCACGCCCAAGGGCGCCGCGACCACGACGACGCCCCCGGGCAAACTCTCCTCCGGGAAGCGCCAGCGCCGCAAAGACCTCACCGCCATCGTCGCCGCGCACCACATCCCGTACGTGGCGCAGGCCGCGCCGCACAACTTTATGGACCTCGTCCGCAAGGTCGAGCGCGCGCTGGCGGCGGACGGCCCTTCGTTCATCAACGTCCTCTCGCCGTGCCACCGCGGCTGGCGTCATAAACCCGAGGAGACGTTGAAGGTGAGCCGGATCGCGGCGCAGACGTGCTTCTGGCCGCTCTTCGAGGTCATAGACGGCGTATGGAAGCTCAACTACAAGCCGCGCAAGAAGCTCCCCATCGAGGAGTTTATGAAGTTCCAGGGGCGCTTCGCCCACCTTTTTAAGAACGGCGGCAAAACGGCGCTCGTCGCCGAAATCCAAGCCGACGTCGACCGCGACTGGGAGGATTTATTACTACGGTGTGGCGAAGAGGCGCCGCGGCGCGACGGCGAAGGGAATGAAAAGGCCGGCTAATCCGGCGCTGAACGGTGACGCCGAAAGGCCGCCCGGGAGGGCGGCCTTTCGCGTAGGGGCGCAAAGCTTTGCGCCCCTACTTAAACAACGCCTTCACCTTCCCGAGGGACGCGGGGACAACCGTCGTCACGACGCGGTCGTAATAATTAATCCACCCGCCGGCGGCTACGTACGCCCGCCTACCGTCGTTCGATAACGCGATACCCAAGGCGTACGTCGCCGAATATGGGAACGAGCCGAGGAACGAGCCGGTAGAGATATAATACTTCACGAACGCCGGGTCGTAGAACCTCGTAACGAAGACGGTGCCGTCGTCCGGGCTGACGTCAATCCCTACCGTGCCAAAGCCGCCGCCGCCCCCCTAAGCCTACGACCCTTCCGGCCGCGCGCCCTCACCCCGCAAAAGCTCCACGAACGTCTCGAGCCTCAGCTTCTGCTGAGCCGAGAGCGGCCCGGGCCGCTCGCCCTCCAGCGTCAAGACCGGCACCGCGAGCCGCCGGCGAATGAGGATATCCTGGATGCCGCGATAGCAGAACGATTGGACGTAGTGGATGACGCCGGCGAGGCGCCGGTCCGCGACGGCCCGCGCGAGGTCCGCGAGGCGCGGCGCGACGCCGTAGGGATAGGTGTAGCGGCCGTAGGCGTCGGCGAGGTCCGCGCCGCCGCCCAAGAGCGCGAACTGGCGCGGCAACTCGAAGTAGACGACCGCGGCCCCCAGCTCCTCCAAGTATTCCCATAGGCCGTCGTTAATCGGCGGGACGCCCGCGAGGCCCAGGCGGACGACGTTATCGGGCCGACGCCGCCGCCGGCGCCCGGCCAGGAAGGCGCGGAGCTCATCCTCGAACCGCGCGACGTCCCCGCCGAAGTCGCAGGCCCGCAGGAGCCAATCGAAATGCTCCCGCCCCGAGACCCCCTCGCCGGCCGCGGCGACTTCATCCAGCTCTCGTAACAGCTCCCGACTCGGCCGTAATCGCTCGTACTGCTCCCCGGCGGCGGCCGCGGTCGTCCCCATACGCGCCGCCAAGCGTTCTACTTCCGCCGCGAGCGCCTCGCGGTCCGGCCGCGGCGGGAACGAAAACGGCACGACCTCCACCCCCGCCGCCGCCCACAGCTCCCCCAGCGCCAGCGCGTTCGAACAGTCGCCGCCGGTAACGACGACCACCCGTTCGAAGCCGCCCTCGATAACGGTCGTATACAGCCCCTTTATCCACGCGCATACGTTCCGCGGGAAGCCCTCCGTCTCCGCGGCGGCGACCGCCGCGCCCGCGTCCCCCCGGGCGATAAATAAATTATTGAGGTCCACCGGCCGCAATCCCGCGGCGAAGAGGACCTCTATAGGTAACGTCGTCGTTATGCCGACGCGCTCGCCGTTTGCGGCCGCCATCTCCCCCCCGGCTTAGCCCGGAGCGGCGGGCGTCTCCTGGCCCGACTCCCTCATATAGGTGTAGTTGCCGCCGTGGCGCCGGCGCCCGCCGAAGCCCGCGCCGCGTGCGGCCCGCGCCAGCTCGTCGAAAGATATATCGGCCCACGTCTCCCGGGAGACGCCGGTGCGCGCGCGCACGAGCATCTTCTGCTCGACGCTATAGCTGAGCTCGGCGTTCATCGGCCCTTGCCATACCACGCGGTAAATGGCGTGCCCGGGCTTCTCCGCCATCAGGTCCAATAATACTTGGGCCTGCTTCGTCGAGTCGAACATCCGGCCCCGCCGCCCGAGGTAGAGAACCTCTTCGGTCTCGCTCGTTACTTCCGGCTGGCCACCCGGCCGGACCTCCGGCGCGGCCAGGTCGTCCGATACTTTGAGTTCCCGGAAGCCCGGGCGATTGACGCGCAACGTCGCGACCACCGCGCGCGGGTCCACCTCCGGCGAGCGCGCCTTCCCGACGTCGAAGTAGACGTCGACCCATACGATATCGTAGTCGGCGTAGCGTTCCTTCTCGAAGTAATTCAATAGACGTTCGATATCCTTGACGGCGGTAGCCGGGGCGACCGCTATTCGCAATCGTACCGAAGGTTCCGCGGCGTCGTCGTCAAAGTCGGCCTTGCCGACGACGTAGGGCACCGGCGGCGGCATATTGACCGCCGCGGACGCCGTCGTCTCGCCGCCCTTATTGTTGCCGTCGTGGCAACCCACCGCTACGATGACCACCGACGCCGCCAACACGATTTTCAGGGGACCTCTCATCATTTCGCTCTCAGCCGGCCACGCCCAAGCGCTCGGCGACGAGCGCCAGGCCTTTCAGCGTAAGGTCCGCTTCTACCGTCGGCCCCACCGCCATAAGGGGCGCGACGACGCCCGCGAGGCCGCCGGTAGCGACGACGTGCCCGTGCTCTCCCCTCTCGGCCTGAATCGCGGCGACGATGCCGTCCGCGCCGCGCGCCGCGCCCAGGAGGATACCGGCCCGTACCGCCTCGTCGGTATTGCGGCCCACTACCCGCGGCGGCATCGTAAAAGATACCGCGCCCAGCCGGGCCGCCGTCGCGAACAACGTCGCCGCCGAGAGCTTTACACCCGGCGCGATGACGCCGCCGACGTAGGC
>CAZJNB010000265.1:0-3091 GCA_964547385.1 uncultured bacterium | reverse complement strand
ATCTTTTCGGATGTCGCCGTAGCCCGTAGGACGTACCATCGGGCGCTACCCGCGTCGACGTCGAGGTCCATCGTGACGCCGGCCGGGAAGTCGCCGCCGAAGTAATTGCCGTCTTCCGGATCTTGGGTTTGGGGTAAGCCGAAGTGATAGGGGATTTCGATTTCGACGGACGCGCCGCGCGGAATCGGGACCGGCATCTCGACGTCGAAGGTTATAAGAGGAATTACGGTCCCCGCGGGCATAACCTCCGGCGTAACCGTTACCCACGGCGCCTCGCCTGCGGGCCGTTTAATAGTCGGACCCGAGGAAAGCCAAGTTTCTTCATCAGCGGCGGCCGCGATTTGCGCGAGTACGAGCAAACAGGCTATTAATATTACTTTTCGCAACATAACCGGCCCTCCGCAATGCCGCCGCCGCCATAGCCCCGACTGGCGCTATTATAACATAGTAACGACGCGGCCCATAGGATATTTCGCGCGTTGTTTAATCGCCATCCGTTCCCTGTTGCGCCCCGCCGCTTGCGGTCTTATAATCGTCCTGGTTTAAACAACGGCGACGCCGCCCGCTTTGAAATGAACGCCCGTAAGCCGAAAGATACCGAAGTAGTTCATTTGGTTGCCGGCCCCGACGACGTCGGCGCCAGGTTGGACGCGTTCCTCGCCGCCGAACTCCGGGCGTATTCGCGCTCCCGGGTCAAGACCTTTATCGCCGACGGCGCGTTGACCGTTAACAGCCGGCGGGTAAAGCCGTCGTATCGGCTCCGCCCGGGCGACGTTATAACCGGCGAAGTGGCTTCACCCCAAACGCCGTGCCCCGCCGCCGAGGACATCCCCCTTACCATATACTACGAGGACGAGGACGTAGCCGTCGTCGAGAAACCGGCCGGGATGGTGACGCACCCGGCCGGCCGCGTTACCAGCGGAACGCTCGTCAACGCGTTGCTCTATCACCTCGGCGCCCTCGCGCCCGTCGGCGGCCCGAGCAGGCCGGGCATCGTCCACCGCCTCGACAAAGGGACCTCCGGCGTCCTGGTCGTCGCGCGCTCCGAGCTGGGCCACCGCCGGCTGGTCGAGCAGTTCTCGGCGCGCACGACGGGCCGGACGTATATCGCCCTCGCCGCGGGCGACGTCCCCCTGGAGGAGGGCGCGATCGAGGCGCCGATAGGCCGCTCGAGCCGGGACCCGAAGCTCTTCGCCGTCAGCCCCCTCGCCGCCAAGGACGCCAAGACGACGTTCGCGGTCGTCGAGCGCTACGGCGCCCGAGCGACGCTCCTCCGCCTTCGCCTCTACACCGGCCGCACCCACCAAATCCGCGTCCACCTCCGCTACTTCGGCCACCCGGTCCTGGGCGACGACACCTACGGCTCGAGGAGCGATATTATCAAGCGCCCCGCCCTCCACGCCCACACCCTCGCCTTCGACCACCCCGCCACCGGCGCGAGGATGCGCTTCCTCTCGCCGCTGGCGGCGGACATTATCAAAGCGGTAGCCGAGCTAAAAAAGTAGGCGCCGACTTTCAGGTCGCTTCGCGGCGGCCGGCCGTATCCGAAAATTAGAGTTGACGGCTGGGGCCCTTTCGGTTATAATGGCTTCGGCGTGAGAGCAATCCCCCGCCGGCACATCACTCGCCATCCCCCGTTCCATGTCGTTAAACCTTTCCGAGTTAACCACGAAGACCACCGCGGAGCTGGTCGCTCTCGCGCGCGAGTTGGACGTGAGCGGCGCCTCGGGCCTGCGGAAACAACAGCTTATATTCAAGGTGCTGGAGGCCCAAACGACCCAAAACGGCCTTATCTTCGCCGAGGGCGTGCTGGAGACGATGTCCGACGGCTTCGGCTTCCTCCGCTCGCCGGCCAACAACTACCTCCCCGGGCCGGACGACATCTACGTCTCGCCGTCGCAGATACGCCGCTTCACCCTCCGCAAAGGCGATACCGTCTCCGGCCAGGTCCGCGCGCCCAAGGATAACGAAAAGTACTTCGCCCTCCTCAAGGTGGACGCGGTCAACTCGGTCGACCCCGAGAAGGCCGTCGAACGGAACCTCTTCGACAACCTCACGCCGCTCTACCCGGACGAGCGTCTCCACCTCGAGACCGAGGACGGGAACCTGACGCTTCGGGTATTGGATTTAATGACGCCCGTCGGGAAAGGCCAGCGGGCCCTCATCGTCTCGCCGCCGCGCGCGGGCAAAACGACTATCCTCCAGGACTACGCGCATGCCATCGCCGAGAACCACCCGGAAGTCGTCCTTATCGTCCTCCTCATCGACGAGCGCCCCGAGGAAGTAACCGATATGGAGCGTTCCGTCAAAGGGGAGGTCATCTCCTCCACGTTCGACGAGCCGGCGGACCGCCACGTCCACGTCGCCGAGATGGTTCTCGCGAAGGCCAAGCGGCTGGTCGAAGCGAACAAGGACGTCGTCGTCCTCCTCGACTCCATCACCCGGCTGGCGCGGGCGTATAACACTGTTACGCCGCACTCGGGCCGGGTTATGACCGGCGGCATCGACGCCTCCACCCTCCAGAAGCCCAAACGCTTCTTCGGCGCCGCCCGGAACATTGAGGAAGGCGGCTCCCTCTCCGTCATCGCGACGGCGCTCGTGGACACCGGCTCCAAGATGGACGACATCATCTTCGAGGAGTTCAAGGGCACCGGCAATATGGAATGCATCCTCGACCGGCGGCTCGTCGACCGGCGCGTCTGGCCCGCGGTCGACGTCGCCCGCTCCGGCACCCGCAAGGAGGAGCTCCTCCTCAACGAAGAAGCGATGGAAAAGGTCCGCCTTATCCGCAAAGTCCTGGCCGATATGAACGGCGTGGAAGCCACCGAAGTCCTCTTGCGGAAGATGCGCAAGACGAAGGACAACGCCGAGTTCCTCGCGAAGATGGACACTTTGTAGCGGCGCCGGCGCACGTTCGTTGATTACCGAAAAGTAAGGCGCCTCGGCCCGGGGCGCCGCTTTCCACGGGCAAATCGGAAACTAAATCAGGCGTTATTATTGGCGCGAAAGGAGGGCATACCCATCGCAGTAACAATAACACTCTACGACCGGCGTGTCCTGAAAACGACCGTCTAAGCACCCAACCGGCGCC
>CAZJNB010000264.1:0-3101 GCA_964547385.1 uncultured bacterium | reverse complement strand
AGTAGAACCAGTGGGGTTGATTTTTGTGATAAACGCGTCATATTGGCCACCGCCAGCCGCCCGGCGGCGCGCCCACGCCGCCGCCCTCGACCGAAACGCCTATCCCTGCATTCGTCGAACAATGGCTCGGGCGCGAAGCGGAAGCGTTGCACCTCGTAAAGTCTTACGAGCCGCCCGCGGGCCAGGGCACGCTCGACAAGCGGTTCCGCTATTGGCTGCACGCCGCGGAAAAGGCGCCCGGGAAGATAACTACCGTTAATGATTGGCGCGCCGAGCACCGCCGCGGGCCCCTCTACGTCGTATCGTGCGAAGTCAAGACGGACCAGGGGTGGCGGAACTTCACGTTCCGCGCGGACTTGCAACGTTCGCTCGTTGAGCCGGCCACGCCCGCGGCGAAACGCCTTTTCGACTTCGTCGTCCCGGCGTCCTTCCGTAAAACGCCCCAACTGGTTATTAAACCCGTATCGCCGGCGGCCGGGGAAACGCCGCCGCCGGGCCGCGCCGCGGAGGATGTCGAGGCCGTCGTCGCCGAACACCGCGGCGAACTCGAAGCCCTCTATCAACGTTACCTCGCGAACGCGCCGGAACTGTTCGGGACCGTCGTCGTCCAGTTCATCGTCATAGCCGACGGCGAAGTACGCGAATCGAACGTGCGGAACAGCACGACGGGCAACGACGCCTTTGACGATGAGCTGGCCACGGTCGTCGCCGCGTGGGCCTTCCCGGCCAATACGGGCGACGCCGTCATAGTAACGTATCCCTTCAAGTTCACGACCTCGCCGGAATAACGCAATGGTCCCATACTTTAGCCGAAGTGTGATTATCGCGGCGTGCGCCGCTACCCTCTTAGTGACCGCGGCCGCGGGCGCCGCAGGACGTGAGCCGGTGGCGATCGCCGGCGTCATCGAGCGCCACCGTGGGGAGATTACCCAGATATACAACACCTACCTCAACGCCGGCCTCGACATTAAGGGCACCGTCGTAGTCCGCTTCACGATCGCGGCGACGGGCGCGGTAACGAGGACCGAAGTCGCCGAGGGGACTACGGGCGTAAAGCTCTTCGAGGAGGCGGTGGCCGCGGCGGTCGCGCGGTGGGACTTCGGCCCGAGCGACGGCGACGCCGTAACGGTGCTCTACCCGTTCTCGTTCGAGGTCCAAGAAAGCGGAGACTGACAAACAGCTAATCTCTCGGCCCCCCGACCCGCCCACGCGGCGGGTTTTCCTTTGCGACGGCCGCCCGGCCGTGGTATATTCTGGCCGGCCTGATATATGCCAAGCCGCCGACTTAGAACTTTTCCGACTTTGGCCGCCGTCTTCGGCGTGGCCCTAATCGCGCGCGCCGCCTTCACCCTCACGCACGGCCCGGCGCCGCTCATCGCCGAGATGAACGCCTATTGGGCCGCGGCCGGCCGGCTCCTGGCGGGCGACGGCTTCCACGCCGGCCACGGCTTCCGCGCGTTCATCCCGCCGGGTTACGTTTGGTTCCTCGCCGCGGTCCGCGCGTTGGGCGGCTCGCCTTTGGCCGCCCGCGTTGCCCACGCCTTTCTGGGCGCCGCCACCGCGGCGCTCGTTTTCCTCTACGGCCGGCGAGCCTTTAATGATAAGGTCGCCGGTTTCAGCGCGTTCGCATTTGCGCTGTGGCCGGCGAGCCTCGTCTTCGGCGACTTCCTCCTCACCGAAACGCTCTTCACGTTCCTATTTATGGCCGGCCTCCTCGCCTGGGGCGACGGCTCGAGCTGGAAGAACGCGTTCGCCGCCGGCCTATGTTGGGGCGCCGCGGCGTTGACCCGCGAACTGGCCCTCTATTTCTTCCCTTTCTTTGCTTTAAGTTATATATTAACTAAGCGCCTGCAACACTCGCTTAAAGCTATCGTTGCGTTCTTAATAGTAATAGCGTGCGTGGCGCCGTGGACGCTCAGGAACTATCGCGTCCTTGGCGGCTTCGTCCCCGTCACGACGAAATCGGCGGTAGATTTATTTATATATAACCACAACAATTTCGACCAAATCGTCCGGAACGAATCCGACCAGCCGAGCGAAAGACAATTATTCGCCGACGCGCCCGATGAGCTTGAATTGGCGAAACTTGCGCGTCGGCGCGCGCTCTCGTGGATTACATCTCATCCGGCGTTGTTCCTCTTCAAGGGGCTCAGGACCGAGATGAACTTCTTCGGCCTCGAGCGCGACTTCTTCCAACACCAAAAATACGGTTATTATGGTCCTTTACCTAAGCCGGTCCTAATATTACTCGTCCCGCTTTTCTTAATACCTTCCGCGGCGGCGTTGCCCCTCGCGTTCGTCGCGGCGCTCCGTTTTGGCGGAAATAGATACCTACAGCCTGGCATATATGTTACGATATTCTATATAATTACTACGTTCGTCGCCTATTCCTTCACGCGTCAACGATATCCGCTAACGCCGGTGATGGTTACGCTCGCAGTTGCGGCCGTCGTGAATCGAAGCGAACTGCGGCGGTGGCTCAAACGCCGTCGCGCCGTCTTGGCAACGGCCCTCGCCTTTATAGTCTTCTTGGCGGCTTCGTGGGCCCTCGAGCTCTACTTGGACATAGGAGATTATTTTTAGGTAGCGGCCGAGCTACCATCCCAAACGGTAATAAATGCGACACGGCTTAACAATATCCGTCGTAATCCCCTGTTATAACGAGGCCGACGGCCTCCGGGCCCTTCTCCCGACGGTCCCGCCCTCGGCCGACGAGGTTATCGTCGTCGATAACGCCTCGAGCGACGATACCGCTAACGTCGCGCGGGCCGCGGGCGCCCGGGTCGTATTCGAGCCCCGACGCGGTTACGGCCGCGCCTACAAAACCGGCTTCGCCGCGGCCGCCGGCGACGTCATCGCCGCCCTCGACGGCGACGGGACTTATCACCCCTACGCGATCGAGTATTTCGTAGACATTTTAGCCGAAGACAACTTGGATTTCATATCGGGGCGCCGCCTTGCGACGGATCGCTTCTCCTCACCCTCGGCGGCGGCGCGCTTCTTCGGCGGCAAGCTGTTCGACGTTATGGCGCTCGCGAGCGACTTCCGATGTTTCCACGACATATTGAGCGGGATGTGGGTTTTTAGGCGTACCGCCCTCG
>CAZJNB010000263.1:1732-3144 GCA_964547385.1 uncultured bacterium | reverse complement strand
AGAACCTGGCGTTAATTAGCGTCCGGCAAGTAGCCGAAGGGGTATTTAATCACGCCTATGTCGCGGACTCCCTTGTCGAGAGTCGGATAACCTTAAGCAATAAGGGAATCGCGTATGTATTTCCATATTATCTATATTCGGGGGCGGGGACGCTCGGCGATAAGGGGCCGGGAAGGCGCAGGCCGAATATTGACCCTGGGTTCGTAAGTGGTTTCCTCGCGGCCGTCGGCGCGCGGGCCCTCAAAAACTCGCCAGAAGTAGGGCAACGGGGCGGCTCGCGGGAGGTCCTGTACGCGGAGGACATCTTCTACTACATCTACGGCGTCCTCCACAGCCCGACGTATCGGACGCGCTACGCCGACTTCCTGAAGATCGACTTCCCCCGCATCCCGCTCCCCAAAGACTACGAGAGTTTCGACAAGCTCGCGGCCGCGGGCGAGAAGCTGACGCGCCTCCACCTCCTGAACGACAAGGAGAGTTGGGACTGGGGCGCGCTCGGCCAGCGCGGCGCCGCGACGGACGCCACCGTCGGCAAGGTCGAATACGACGAAAAAGAACAGGATGTCATCTTCGACGCCAAGAAGGCCGCGAAGGACCAATTGCGGGTAGGCCCGGTCCCCAAACACATCTGGGAATTTTATATCGGCGGCTACCAGGTATTGAAGAAGTGGCTCAAGGACCGGAAGGGCCGGAAGATTGACCTCGGCGACTACGTCCCCATAATCATCGCCCTGGGCGAGACGGACCGCATAATGCAGGAAGAATGCGAGCCGGCGTTTCGGGAGATGATGGGGATATAGTAGGGGCACATAGCTATGCGCCCCTACAAGATGTCGCCGCTAATTATAAGCCGCCCGCGCGGGCGGCTTTTCTATTGGGCACTACATATATTTCTTATATTTGACAAGGGCTATTGTTGGGCACTACACATACCGTCTTTAACGGCCGGCGCCCTTTATCACCTGGGCGATCGTCCGCACGATTATCTTGAAATCAAACCACAGCGACCAGTTCTCGATGTAGTAGACGTCGTATTCGACGCGACGGGCGATGGAGGTATTACCGCGGAGGCCGTTGACCTGGGCCCAGCCGGTCATCCCGGACTTGACTTTATGCCGCTCGAGGTACCGGGGGATATCACTCGCGAAGCGCTCGACGAATACGGGCCGCTCGGGCCTCGGGCCCACAACGGACATATCGCCGCGGAGGACGTTGAGGAGCTGGGGGAGCTCGTCGAGGGAGGTCCGCCGGAGGAAGCGGCCGAAGGGCGTTACACGCTCGTCGCCCTCGCGGGCGAAGACGGGCCCGGTCTCGGCCTCCGCGTCTTCGCGCATCGAGCGGAACTTGAAGAGCTCGAAGGTCCTGCCGTCCTGGCCCACGCGCTCCTGGCGGTAGAAGACGGGCCCGCGCGA
>CAZJNB010000263.1:0-1632 GCA_964547385.1 uncultured bacterium | reverse complement strand
AGGTCCTGCCGTCCTGGCCCACGCGCTCCTGGCGGTAGAAGACGGGCCCGCGCGACGTCAGTTTGATGACGAGGGCGATAATGGCCCACAGCGGCGCGAGCGCCGCGACGGCCCCGGCGGCGAATACAAAGTCCAGCGCCCGCTTCACGAAGCGGTTGACGCCGCGGAGGCGGAACTGCCGGAGCGCGAAGAGCGGGACGCCCAGCGCGCCGTCCACGTATATCTTCGACTCCATCAGCTCGAGCGGCGACGGGGTGATACGCACCCCGACGCCCTTGAGGTCGCACTCCACGACCAGGTCCAACAGGACCGGGTCCGGCACGTCACTGCCGAAGAAGACCGCGCCGACGTTCTCGCGCCGGACGACGTCGAAGAAGTCCTCCAACTCTCCCAATACCGGGCATCCCGGCTCGGCCGCGGCGTCGCCGCCGCCGGCGATACTGCCCACCAGGTAGTAATCGCTCGCGGGCCCGCGCCGGAGACGCCGGCACAGCTCCTTCGCCCCCGGCGACGTGCCGACGACCAGCGCCCGCCGGGCCCCCACGCCGCGCCGCAAGAGGTACGCCCGCGCGCGGACCGCCGCCGCCCGGCTCACGCACAACCCCACGAACGCGAACGTCGCCGCCGTTATTAATACCAACCGCGAATAGGAAAAGCCGCGATAGACGAAGCCCACCGCGCCCAAGAATATCGCCGCCAACGCCGCCGCGGCGAAGAGCGCCCCCACCGTATCCAGGCCGAAGCGGTTCTTGTGCCGGGCGTAGAGGCCGAATGCCTTGAGTATCACCAGCCACAGAACCGCCACCAGCGGCAGTGGATATAAATACGGCGCCAACAACGGCGCGCCTATACCCGGGACCATCGGCAGGAAGCCGAAGCGGAAAAAATACGCCCCCACGAATGCGGCCACGATGACCGCGGCGTCCATCGCCGCTAATAACAACGGATACGCCAAGGTTCAGCTAGCCGCCCGCGGGTGATAACGGCTCGCGCACCGCCGTCACTTCCGCCCGCTCCCGCCGGTCCACCTCCCGACAGAACTTTACTAACTTCTTGTAGTCGCCCGGCGAGATGTCGCCCTGGTCGATGAACAGGCGCCGCGTGATTATGAGGGTGTCGCCCTCGACGGCCAGCTCGAGCGTATATTCCGCCCCCGGCCCCCGCAGGCGCACCGGCGCGCCGACCTTCTCGAGGGCGTATCCGGCCGGCAACTTTATCCGCACGTCATCCACCCACGCCTCGGGCCGTTCGATCCGCAGGGGATATTTACGCTTATCCGTGCTGATAAACACTTGCCCGAGCTCGAATTCGTAAGGCGCGACGCGTATTGCCAACTTGTCGCCCCGCACCCGGGCGAAGTTCGGCACCCGCCCCTCGAAGCGGAGCGCGAAGTCGCCCGCGAGGTTATCTATATTTTCGAAGTCGTAGGCCGTTATCGTCGCCGCGGCGAATATCTGCGCCAGACTCGTCTCGACGCTCGTCTGCTGTTCCTCCGGGTTCGAGAAGGCGTCCCGATAAGCGCCGCGAAGGCCCCGATAAACGCGCCGGCCGGAGAAGGTGGCGCCGCCGCCCTCCTCCAACGTTACCGCGAGCTCCAGCGCGATCGCGTCCTTCTCGAAGGGCACCGTCGGG
>CAZJNB010000262.1:0-3148 GCA_964547385.1 uncultured bacterium | reverse complement strand
TTTAAGTTTGAAGCCGGCGATATCGGTGGGGGCGCCGTTGTAATCCTCGTGGCGGCGGGAGAGCTCGGCGCGCGTCTTGACCTCGAGTTGCGCGGTGAGGTCGTAGGTAGGCTCGAGGCCGTAGATCATCTCGCTCGCGAGCGTATTCTCCGGGTAGGGCACGTTCTCCTCCACGACCGAGTCCCGCTCGCGCAACCGTTCGACGTCCGCGGCGACGGTCCAACGGCGCGCGGGCTCGACCACGACGTCGCCGTAGCGCGACGTGCGCCACTTACGCGATTGGCGGGGGGCGATGGTGCGGTCGAGGCTATCCTTTTTGGAATAACGGAGCGTCCCCGTCAGCCGCCGGTGGACCGGGAGGAGCGTCAGCGTGTATCGCTGTTCCAGCGTGCTCTCGAGGGCGTCGGCGGCCAGGAGATTTTGGAGCATCGCGACGGCGACGCGCTTAGGCGACGTGGAGTTGTTCCGGGCGTGGACGTAGAGCTCGAGGGCGGCGGCGTCGAGCCAGCGGTTACGCGCGGCCGCGGAGCTCTTCGCTTCGTTTAGGCGGTAGGGCCGAAGGTCGAGGTCCACGGTGAGGTCGGGCTGGAGGACGCGAAAGGCCCGGCCGGTATAACGATAATTCTTGACGTAGATAGCGTCGAGGTCGTCGGGGTCGTAGATGTAAATGTAGCGGCTCGGATTTTTAGGGTCCGGTTCGCGGCGGTAGTCGCCGTCGCCGTCCTCGGCGACTTCGAAGACCTCCTCGCGTTCGCGTTCTTGAACGCTGTCCAGCTCATAGCGCGTCTTGAGCGCGAGCGCGCGCGCGAGCGGCGTATAATAGATATCGAGGAGCGAGAGGTCGGCGTCGACGTCGTCGTCCGCGGCGCTCGCGAAATCCTTCTTCGACCTTGTGTATTCCGCGGAGATGTTTATCAGCCCGGGGTAGTCGTAGCTCGAGGTAACGTTCTCTTCGGATTTGCGGTAGTAGGGGGCGAACGCGTGGGCCGCGACTTTGCGGCCGCGGCCGGCGGTGTGGCCGAAGTGTATTTCCCAGCCGGCCGCGGGTTGGACGCCGGTGCCGACTTCGAGCTCTTGTTCTATCGTCCCGGCGTCGGCGACGCCGTCGAAATGGTAATCGGCGGCGCGCTTCTTGTCGTAGATACGAACGTAGGGGCTGAGCCGCCAGAAGGAATAGGAGATTTTCCCGTGCTGTTCGCGGCGGGTATTTTCGTCGTAGCTGAGGGCGTCGGCGTTGACCGCCTCGCCCGCGGCCTCGGGCGGCGGCGCGCCCCGTTGGCCGCGGCGGCGGACGCCGTTGTAGTCGTAGCTCAGCTCGGGCCACCGCGCGGGTTCCCAGAGGAGGGCGCCGGCGATACGCTCGCCGTATTGGTCGCGGTAGCCGCCGGCGGAGAGGCCGACGTAGCGGTGGCGGAGGGCGCCGTAGCTGCCGGAGAGCTCGAGCGACGGGACCGGCCTCTCGGTGATGGTAGTCTCGTAAATATTTTGGGCCGGCGGCTGGGCGAGGCCGGCGACCTCATCCTCGAGGTCCCAATTTTGGAGGAACGCGACGTCGTCGTCGCGGCCGATGTTCTGAAAGCGGCCGTCCCTCGTCTCGACGGTATGCCGGACTTCGAGTTCGCCGAGGGCCGCGAGGGGTTCGAGGGCGTCGAGGTGCAGGGTAGTTGTAACGGTGCCGGCGAGGCCGGTGTTGTCGTCGTCGCCGAGGGTGGAGAAGGTGTTGCGGTCGAGGTCGCTCGTCGCCCCCTCGGCCGCCACCGTGAGCAGGCGCGAGGGGACGAGGGTGGCGGTGAGGTCGAGGAGGCTTTGGCGTTTGGGGAGCGGCAGGAGGACCGTCTTGGGCATATAGTCGCCGTTTCCCGGACCTACGTAGGTGTAGATATATTTTCCTTCCTGCGGGTCCCACTCGCGGATGTATTCTCCCTGGCCGGCGCCGACGTATTCGTAGATGATGTTGCCCTCGGCGTCGCGGACGACGGTGCGTGCGCGCTCGAGGTCGTCGCCGACGAGGGGGAGGAAGCGGTTGCGCTGGACGTCGGTGAGGCCGAAGAGGTCGCGGTCGCGGTTGTCTTCCTCGTGGACGTAGAGGGCGCCGATGTTGAGGGCGTCGCCCGCGAAGTGCCCCTCGGCGTCGCCGCCGAAGAAGTTCCGTTGGTATTCCTCCGTCGTATATTGAAAGTCGACGACGATGCGGTCCTCGGCGCTTATCGGTTGGCGGACCTGAAAGGTTATGGTCGCGAGGTCGTAGTCGATGAGGTAATCGTTGTTTTCGCCTTCCTTAAGGCGGACGCCGTTGAGCCACACCGCTTCGGTTCCCGGGAGGATGATGATATTCTCGTCGCCGCGGGCGCTGAGCTGATACGGGCCCTGGACGCCGTCGAGGCCGTAGAGCTCGACGGAGGCGAAGCGGCCGCGGGCCCGGGCGCCGTAGGCGTCGGCCTGCCAGCTCGGGTAGAAAGCCTCGGCCTTGATGCCGGTCAAGCGACGTTCGTAATCGGCGAAGCGGCGGCCGCCGGCCGCCACGTCGTAGTCGCCGAAGGTCCCGGCGAGGTGGCGTCCCTCTACGCGGACGCTTATCTTATCCAACGCCGCGACTTCCTCGGTAGCGCCGCCCTCCTCCAGCGGGATGTCTTGGTCGGAGATGTCGCCGGTTACTTTGACGTCGCCGACGTTCCCCCGGACCGAGAGGCGGAGCGATTGGTCGAAGTCGGTCCCGGCGGCGTTGCCGCTCGAGATGCTGAAGGTCTTGGAGCCGGTGATGTCCAACTGCGAGCCGGCCGCGCCCTCTTCGATACGCTCGAGCGCCGCGGCCTCGTCCTCGCCCGCGAGCGCTTGTTCGTATTCTTCGGATTGGAGGAAGGGGAGGTATTCATACATTACTTCGAGCGGGCCGGCGTAGGGCGGCGGCGCCAGGATAGTAAGGACGCCGGCGTCATAATTCACGAGGTAGTCGCGGCCGCGGGCCCACGCGTTGTCGCCGACGCGGACCTTTTCGGTATCGGCGAAGAGGAAGCGGTGGGGTAGCTTATAGCTGGCCCCGGCGGAGACTTCGGCGACGCGGAAGGTAGCGGCCGCGGCGGCGAGCGTTTCCTGCCAGCGGGGTTCCTTGGCGCCGGCCGGTTCAACGGCGCGGGCTGCCGCGGCCGCC
>CAZJNB010000261.1:0-3153 GCA_964547385.1 uncultured bacterium | reverse complement strand
TTCTTTGCCCTGATTCTAATTTGGAAACATACGATTGTGTTCTTCCCATATTCTCCCCTACTTCTTTTTGCGTAAGGCCCGCTTCTTTTCGCGCGTTTATTAACTTGCTTATTATAGCCTTGTGCTCTTTCGTATATATGTTAGTAACCATATCCCACAAGATAATCTAATATATTTCGCGCCATATGCCAAACCGGAATATTATTAACCGATAATTTTACCTTTTATATTTTCTTATTTAATTAACGTATTATTATAGCTGGTCCCGCGCCGGCCTTTAATAGGCGAATCGCGTTTGCTACGTTCCCTACTATTAAACGCTAAATCAACCGGGTATGTAAACGTGAAAAAAAACCTTGTATTATTAATCGTATCCTTATTATCCGGGGTGGCTTCGGCCGCCGCCGCGCAAGCCGAAGACGGCGTCTACTTCAGCCCGCGCGGCGGCGTCGCCGCGGCGTTGGTCGCGGCCATCGCGGACTCCCAAGATACCATAGATGTCGAGATGTATTACTTCACGAGCGTGCCGCTGGGCGACGCGCTAATAGCCGCGGCCGCGCGCGGCGTGCGCGTCCGCGTCGTCCTGGACGAGGGCCAGCTGGGGCATCCCTACGCCCAGGGGCCGCGGCTCGCAGACGCGGGCGCCGCGGTCCGCTATGAACATAGCCGCGGCCTCCTCCACCCCAAACTCGCGATCTTCGACGGCGCCCGCGCCGCACTCGGCAGTTACAACTGGACGCGGCGCGCCGAGGAGGAGAACGTCGAGGTCCTGATGTTCGTTGACGAGCCGGAATACATAACGGCGTTCCGGCAACACTTCGCCGCGGTCTGGGCGTCCGCCAAGGCCGCGGCGGAAGCGACGGGCACGGCGGCCGCGGCCACGCCCGGCGAAGGACCGGCCGGCAACTTCGTCCCCTCCCGCCGCTCTTCCCGTTTCCACTACCCGGGTTGCATATACGCGAAGAAGATAAAAGAGGAGAACCGCGTGGTGTATGAGACGCGGGAAGCCGCGGTCGCGGACGGCAAGAAGCCGTGCTACTATTGTTCGCCCTAAGGCCGAACGCGGGCGGGTCCTAAGACGCCCCGACGAAAGGAGATACGATGGCGGCGCCGCAATGCGTTTTCTGTTCGTGGAAGATGGAGAACTTCGGCGACCAGAACATAGACGACAACTGCCCGAGCGAGTGCGTCGTGAAGCAGATGAAGAAGCAGGCGACGCGGCTCAACCAGATGACGCTCGTCCAGGGCCGGAAGTTCAAACGGCTCGTGGAGGTGCTGGAAGTGCCGCCGGAGAAGTTCGACGCGCCGGCGAAGTAGCGGCTCGGGCCGCGCGTTAGGCGGCGAGACGCGTTGACATCGGCCGCCAGGAGGTCCGCTATGCCCTCTATCTTCAACCAGTTCAAGCATTTTATGAAGGAATACAGCGTCTCCGCGGTCGCCATCGGCATCATTATGGCGATCGCGGTGAAGGACTACGCCAAGGCGCTCGTGGACGACTTCATAATGCCGCTCGCGAACCTCTTCCTCCCGGGCACCGACTGGACCGAGTGGGTCCTATACCTCGGGCCCGCGAAGATAAAGGGCGGCCACCTGCTCGCGAGCTCGGTCAACTTCCTCATCATCTGCTTCGTCGTCTTTCTCTTCGCGAAGGTGGCGACGCGGCGGATGAGGAAGTAGCGAACGGCGGCGGTAGGGTAAAAAGCCCCCCTCCAGGGGGGTTTCTTTTCATCGCGTTAAAGCTCGAGCTAAAGCTTCTCGCTCACCAGCTTCGCCTGGGTGAAGAGGAGGAGGTAGTCCCGGCCGCCGCAGGATGGGCCGTAACGTAAATCTAACGAAAAAAGGGCTTGACATTTAATACGTTGTTGTATATAATATACAACGGTAGTTAGTAACGCGTTAAACGCCGCAACGTAGCTACGGGTTTGTAAGCCTTTGACCCCGCCTTTGGCGCTGGAGGAGATGTTGGCAATGGAAGCGACGGATTTCGGGGAATATTTCCAAGAGTTGCGCCGGCACCGGAACCAAACTCTCCGTGCTTATTGCGCCGAAAACGGCGAAGACCCGGCGTATATAAGCCGCTTAGAGCGAGGTTTGCTCGCGCCCCCTAAAGACAGGGGCGTCTTAAAAAGATTAGCTAAGTCGGTGGGCTTAAAAGCGGGAACCGAAGAGTGGGAAAAGTTCCACGACTTAGCCGATATCGGCGCGGGCCGCATCCCGGGAAGGGTATTAGAAGATAAAGAACTGGTTAAGCACCTCCCTCTTTTCTTCCGGACCATTACGGGGGAAAGGTTCCCGGACGAAAAATTGGGTGAACTCATAGCCTACGTCCGAGAGAAATACGAAGGCCGCGGTGATTAAGCGTAAATAGCCTTCGGCCTAAGTATCAGCCCGCCGGGACGCACCACGAACATATACCGACGCGTGAATACGAAACTCGCGCGCTTAACGGTTAACAACGAATGCCGAACAGCTGGATGCCCCCTTATTTAACGTACGATGACACGCGTCGTCGTGCCGAGACTTTCATAAACGAACATCACCCCGAGCGGCTTATTCCCGTCCCCATCGAAGAAATTATAGACCTAAAATTAAAATTTACGATCGTCGCCCTCCCGGACTTAGTGGCGCGGCTCCCGCTCGATTCCTACCTCGAACCCGACAGGCGCACTATTTTCATCGACCAGGGCGTTTACGATTATCATCCACGGGCAAGGTTTTCGCTCGCGCACGAGCTGGGGCATCTAATATTACACGACAAGTTCTACGAACTCGCGGATTATTCGACCTCCGAAGAATACGAAGCGGCGCGGAGGACGCTACTTACGCCGGCGGCAGACCGGCGTTTCGACATCCAAGCACATAATTTCGCCCGTTTGGTCCTCGTGCCGCAACCCGAGCTTAGCACGTATTTCGAAAAAGGGAAAGATATGGCACGGGCGGGAGGAATAGAGCCGGACAACGCGCCCGGCTATTTCCTAAATTACGTCTCGAGTTGGCTCGCCAGGCTTTTCGAGGTTTCCGAAAAAGTTATCAAAAAAAGGGTAGCATTGGACCATCTTTGGGAAACTCCCTAATTAAAAGCCCCCCTCCCGGGGGGCTTCTTTTCATCGCGTTAAAGCTCGAGCTAAAGCTTCTCGCTCACCAGCTTCGCCT
>CAZJNB010000260.1:0-3155 GCA_964547385.1 uncultured bacterium | reverse complement strand
GCGAGGACCGGTATATCCATATACGCGGCCTCGGCCAACTTCGCGGCCACGCCGGCCGAGGCCCCCATCATCACCGGGACGACGGCGAGGTCGTCGCCAAGGTCGTCGGCCAGGTATTGTAAGCTCGCGAGGACCGTATCCCGCGCCGGGTCCTCCACGTCGAACAGAAAGACGAGCGTCTTGGCCTTGAGAGACGACTCGGCGCGGAGGTTATGGGCGCGGCCGTCGGAACCGGCGAGTATCAGGTCAGGCAGGAGCTCGCCCGCGGCCGGCGGCCCGGGCGGCCCGGCGTCGTAGCGCACGCCCAAAAGGTCCGCGGCCGCGAGCGGGTCCGGGACGTCGCGGCGGCGCCCGCGTATCTCGCCGTCCCGGCCGAGGACCAACAACATCGGGACCTTACCGTCTTTGCCAAGAACGTCGGGCGGAATCCCGCCGGCGCCGGCGACGAGCGGATAGGGCATACCGGCGCGGAGCTTCGCGAGCTTGGCCGGCTCCTCGCCGTAGACGACGGCCGCGACGGCGGCCTCCTCGCCCAGCTCCTTCGCGATATAACGCAGGAGGCGCAGTTGGCCGCCTATGTCCGCCACGCGCGGCGACGTAAGGAGTACGAGGGCCGGCCGGCCGGCCGTCACCTCGGCTACGGTCCGGCCGGCGCCGTCGGCCCCGCGGATAACGGCGACGCCGGCGTCTTTCGCCGCGGCCGCCGCGGCCCCGGCCAAGGCGAAAACGATTATGAGCCGCTTTAACGTCATACTATGGCACCCACGCCGTATAATGATAGCACGGCTTAGGCGGTTTCACAACGCGGAAAGAGGCCGCCCGGGACCCCGGCGGCCCGGGCGAACGGCCGATAACGAAACGCCCGCCGGGCGGCGGGCGTATTCTCTTTTGCCGGAGGCGGGAGTCGAACCCGCACGGAGCAAAGCTCCGAGGGATTTTGAGTCCCTTGCGTCTACCAGTTCCACCACTCCGGCGCGTTACGGGCATATACTAACCGCGCGGGCGGCGTTTGTCAAGGGCGGCGGCGAGCCCTTTCCTTTCGGCGCGACACTCCGGAAGGCCGACTATTCAAAACTCGTGGGAGATATCCTGTCGGGTTCAGCGGGTAACGGGCCCGTTATTCGCGGGAATTCCTCCGCGGCCATTTCGTCGGGGATTTCCTTATTAAGCCGTTCCCACCACTGTACGTTTCGCGCGACCTTATCGGGAACCGCGTCGATCGACGCGACCCAATTACGGACCCCATCGCGCGTAACGGCTTTGTGCTCTTCGAGGTCGGCGAGATACGCCCGGCCGCCGTAGCCCGTTTCGATAGCGACCGTCTCGCCCGCCTTATTTTCGAACTCGAATATTTGGAAGTAAGCCCACCCGGCGCCGATTATCCTATTAAAGTAAATATCGTTCGTACCGAAAATTTCGGTTGCTTTGGCAACCGCTTCTGGATAATAAACTAAAGCTGCCGGGAAACCTCCTGTCGATATAAGACCTCCGTCTTGAAAGGTGTACGTCTCTACCGACGTAGAGCTAAAATCTTCGCCGTATAAGGGTATTAAATCTTCGTAGAGCCGGTCCGCCGGGATTTGCGCGCCGGAATTTATCTCCTTAATAATGTTATTCAATTCCTGAACGACGCCAACGTCGTCGCCGCGGTAAACGCCCACTATATAACAAAGCGGCATCCCGACCATAGTTTTTATTAGTAACGGCTCACAGACAATGCTACCGCGTTCGAAATCTACGCTTGGTCCTACCATTACGAACTTTTTCGCCATCAACGGCGTTACCTCGTCGTATTGGCCGATACGGTCGGCGAACTCGGGGTAATAGGGAAAGTCGCATCCGGCGCCGCCGGCGGCGGGCAATATAGTTAAAAGGAAAGCCGCGGGGACTACCGACGCTAATGTTATTTGGGGGAGCATCTTTCCTTTTTTCATTTCTACACCTCTCGGCGATAAACTCGGTTGTCTATTCGAACAAGGCCTTAGCCTTCGGCAGCGACGCCGATATCGTTTGTCAAGGAACGGCGGCTTATTACTCGGTGCCTCGCGCGTTCTAATCGCCGTTACTCCCGGTTATTTTCAACCGGCGTTTCCACTTCTCCACCCATTTCTGCGCCCGTTCCGGGTCAACGGGGAATCGGTATTCGTCAATGTTGGCGTCGATTTCTTCGCGCGTTAAAATGCTATCGGCGGACACGCGGCCCGACAACATATCGAACGGTACGACGATGTTCTCGCGGCCGTTGGTGAACTCGTAACCGCTCGTCGTGGGCGCCAGTAAATACCTTACGAACTCGAAGTCGTCGGAGCCGTAGTACGCCCGCGCGGCGTCCTCGGCTTTATATTGGTGATAGATAAATCCCGGGATACCGCTGCGAGAATATCCCATAGCAACGTTCTCGTTTACGGCGTCCATATCGTGCCCGCAAGTATCGCCAAACGGGAAATACTGCGTATAATAATCGCTCAGCGGTTTATGTGGGATTTCTTTTAAGAAACGGTCCCTGTCTTCACCAATGGCGCGGGCTTTCGAGAGGACCTCGTCTATCGTAGGAAGCGGCTCCGCGCCCTTATATCCTATGTAAAGATAAGCTACGACTTCGCCGTCGAACGAATAAAAGGGTACCTGGCCTTCCAATAACCTCAAATCGGGGGCTTTCATAGTCCACGCGAGGCTCTCCGTCACGAACGGCCGTATTTCCTCGGGGTCAAGGTAATAATTATCCGGGTCGCTATTTAACGCTGTAGCCGCGGGCGCTAAAGTTAGGCTTATAACTACGCAAGCGGCCGACGCCGTCAATACTTTGGAAACTATTTTCGTATTCTCCACCACTATTATACCTCTCTTTAATAAGCGCATGAGTTTATTTGAACAACGCCTTAATCTTCCCGAAGGACGCCGGCGGCGACCAAAATTACGAAACTCGCCCCGCCCGCGCCGATATAAATTGACACAAAACAGCGCCGCCGGCAAGCCAAAACGCCCGGCCCGAGCGTCCGCCGCCGCGCAGCCTTGAACGCCTCGACGCCCTCGCGCGTTACGGACGATAGTGGAACGTCGCCGAAGAACTCGAGGATATGCGCGACGAGGTACCGCTTCTTCCGATTAGCGGACGGGCGGTTGTTCTGCTCGCAGTAGGCGAGGTGCTTCTCAAA
>CAZJNB010000259.1:0-3159 GCA_964547385.1 uncultured bacterium | reverse complement strand
TACCATTACTATCGTGGGCGCGACCAACGGCGTCAACCTCGCCGACGGCCTGGACGGCCTCGCCGCGGGCGCGATGCTCTTCGCCGCCGGCGCCTACGCGGTGATGAGCTACGTCGTGGGCCACGCCAAGTTCTCGGGCTATCTGCAAGTAATGCACGTCACCGGCGGCGCGGAGCTGACGGTTTATATGGCGGCGATGACGGGCGCGCTCTTGGGCTTCTTATGGTTCAACAGTTACCCGGCGCAGATATTTATGGGCGACACCGGCGCGCTGCCGCTGGGGGGCGGCATCGGCACCGTCGCGGTCCTCATCAAACAGGAGCTTTTGCTCGTCATCATCGGCGGCGTCTTCGTCGTCGAGACGTTGTCGGTAATCCTGCAAGTTCTCTATTTCAAGACGACGGGCGGAAAGCGGATCTTTCGGATGGCGCCGTTGCACCATCACTACGAGCTCCACGGCTTGGCGGAGCCGAAGATATCGGTTCGCTTTTGGATAATATCGGCGATCTGCGCCGTCGTGGGCCTTTCGACGTTGAAGATAAGGTGAGTATCTTTACAGCGAAATTGGAGCGGTTCCGAGGTCGCGACGTCCTCGTCGTCGGCCTGGCGCGCGCGGGCGTCGCCGCGGCGAAGGTCCTGGCGCCGGTCGCCGGGCGAGTGCGGGCGTGCGACGAGCGTCCCCTCGACGCGCTCGGGCCCGCGGCCGCGGCGTTGGCCGCGGACGGCGTCGAGCTCCGCGGCGGCGACCAGGGCGTGGAACTGCTCGCGGGCGTGGACCTCCTCGTCCGGAGCCCGGGGGTGCCGTGGGAGGCGCCGCTCATCGCGGCCGCCCGAGGCCGCGGCGTCGAGGTCATCGGCGAGTTGGAACTCGGCTACCGCCTCCTATCCACCGACCGCGTCGTCGCCGTTACCGGCTCCAACGGTAAATCTACTACGACGGCCTTGCTCGGCGAGATATTCAAACAGGCCGGCGAGAAGGTCGCGGTCGCCGGGAACATCGGCGTTCCCCTCTCCGCGGTCGTCGCCGACCTTGGCCCGGGCGACGTCGTCATCGCCGAGGTGTCGTCTTTCCAGCTCGAGGATGTCGTGGCGTTTCGGCCGCGCGTAGGCGTTCTACTCAACCTGGCGCCGGACCACCTCGACCGCCACCGCTCCGCCGCGGCGTATTACCAGTTGAAGTGGCGCCTTTTCGAAAACCAGGGCTCCGGGGACTTCGCTGTAGTGAACGCGGACGACGCCCGGGCGACGCCGCAGGCCGGCCAGCTCGACGCGGTTCTTCTCCGGTTCGGCCGCGTCGCGGCGCCGGGCCCGGGGGTATGGCCCGCGGACGACGCCGTCGTTTATAACGTCGGCGGCGCGGAGGGCATATTGATGCCCGCGGCGGCGCTGGGCCTTCCCGGCGCCCACAATCTCTCGAACGCGATGGCCGCGGCGTGCGCGGCGCTCGCGATGGCGGTGGCGCCCGAGGCTATCGCCGGCGCCCTACGTCGCTTTTCGGGGTTGCCCCACCGTCTCGAGCCGGTGGCGGAGGTCGCGGGCGTGCTCTACGTGAACGACTCGAAAGCCACGAACGTCGCGAGCGCGCTGGCGGCCCTCGCCTCCTTTACGCGGCCGCTGGTGCTCATCGCCGGCGGGAAGTCCAAGGGCGGCGACTTCGGCTCGTTGGCGGCCGAGGCCGCGGCGAGGGGAGTGCGGGCCGCGGTCCTCTACGGCGCCGCCCGCGACGAGCTCGCCGTCGCCTTCGAGGGGCAGGTGCCTTACGAGCGGGCGGAGGATATCGCCGGCGCGCTCGCCGCCGCGGCGCGGCTGGCAGAGGTGGGCGACGTCGTCCTGCTCTCGCCGGCGTGCACCTCGTGGGACCAATACCGCGACTTCGAGGAACGGGGCGAGGACTTCAAGCGCGCGGTGGCCGCGCGAGCGGCGAAGGAGGAGCGGTGCGCCGGTCGGTCTTAGTCGTCCTGGTGGGCGTTTCGCTCGCCCTCGCGTTCGTGGGGGTACTCGTCGTTTTCTCCTCCAGCGCGGCGCTCGCCTACGTCAAATATGACGGCGACGGGACGTATTTTCTGAAAAGGCATCTGGTGAACCTAACGGTCGCGCTCGCGGCGTTCGCGTTCTTCTCGCTCGTCGATTACCACCTGTGGCGGCGGCTCGCGTGGCCCGCGGCGGCCGCGGCGCTCGCGCTCCTCGCTGCGACGCTTAGCTTCGGCCTGGGGAGTTACGCGGCGCCGGTGCACCGTTGGCTTAGGGTCGGCGGCTTCTACTTCCAGCCGTCGGAGCTCGCGAAGGTGGTCGCGGTATTAATCCTCGCGAGGTATATCTCCCGGCGGGGGGTATTGACGCGGGCGCGCGAGAAGTGGGCGCCGCTCGCGGCGGTGGCGGCGATGTTCTTCATCGTCGCGGCGCAACCCGACTTCAGCATGGCGTTTCTCATCGCCGCGGTGGCGTTCGTGATGCTCTTCGTGGGCGGCCTGCGCCTACGCTACAT
Source organism: uncultured bacterium (assembly GCA_964547385.1). Classification (GTDB taxonomy): domain Bacteria; phylum RBG-13-66-14; class B26-G2; order WVWN01; family WVWN01; genus CAZJNB01. The sequence goes on along the minus strand of CAZJNB010000259.1, from coordinate 674 downwards.
CGTCGGCGCGGGCGCGTTCGTCGTGCCGTTGCTCGCGATAATGATTTCGGCCAAACAGTATCGCATCTCGCGGTTGATGTCCTACATCGACCCCTGGCGCTACGCCCGGGGCCGCGGCTACCAGATCATCCAGTCGCTCATCGCCCTCGGCTCGGGGGGCCTCTTCGGCCGGGGATTGGGCGCGAGCACCCAGAAGTTGTTCTACCTGCCGCAACCGCACACCGACTTCGTCTACGCGATATTGGGGGAGGAGTTGGGCTTCGTCGGCGCCGGCGCGGTGGTGCTCGCGTTCGCCGCGGTCGTTACGGCCGGCTTCCGCGTGGCCGCGCATGCCGCCGACGCCTTCGGGCGGTACCTCGCCGCCGGCTTGATAACCCTTATCGGCCTCTCCGCCGCGGTCAACCTGTGCGTCGTAACCGGCCTTATCCCCACGACCGGCATCCCGTTGCCGTTCATCTCCTATGGCGGGACGTCGCTCGTGGTGAACTTCGCCTCCATCGGCGTTCTGGTGAACATCGGGCGGCGCGCCGGGAAAGAGACGGCGTTCGGGTATGCCCGGCGGGAGCTCGAGCCGGTGGCGTTGAACAACGCGTTCGTGGATTACGTATGACCGCGGCGCTGGCGGAAAGGGTCGCGGTCGTGGTCGCGGCCGGCGGGACCGGCGGCCACATCTT
>CAZJNB010000258.1:0-3167 GCA_964547385.1 uncultured bacterium | reverse complement strand
CGGGCCCCGGCGCCGCCGCCTCCCGCCAGCGCCATAAGTCCGCCGCCGTCGATGTCCCCCGCCGCGGGCGACGAGCGCCACGGCCCGAAGAGCGCCTCCGTCGAACCCTCCATTTGGCGCCCCGAGCCGTCGAAGATATAGAGGTTGACGTCCTCGCCGCCCACGACGATATCGAGGTTGCCGTCGCCGTTGACGTCTACCACCGCCGGCGATGAGCCGTAGAGCCGCCCGTACGTCGTCGCCGGCCACCCCACGAGCGGCGAGCCGGAGCCGTCCCACGCGTAGAGCACGTTGTCGCCCGAGCCCACGATGACGTCCAGCTTCTTGTCGCCGTCCAGGTCCGCGAGCGCCGGCGAGGCCTTGCCCAACTTATACTCCGTCGCCACCGGCCACCCCGGCACCAGCGTCCCGTTCGCGTTCCACGCGTAGACGTTGAAGTCGTCCGAGCCCACGACGATCTCCAGCGAGCCGTCGTTATCAATATCGCCGATGGCCGGCGACGAGCGCACGTAGTAGCGCGTCTCCACCGGCCACCCGGTAACGATCTTGCCGTCGTTATCTATGAGGTAGACGTTGCCGTCGTCGGCGCCGACGGCCACCTCCGGCAGCCCGTCGCCATCCACGTCCGCGACCGCGGGCGACGACTCCACCGCGCCGCCCACCCGCACCGGCCAGCCGATGACGTTACTGCCGTTGCTGGTGAGCGCATAGACCTTGCCGTCGCCGGAGCCGACGACGACGTCGTCCCGCATATCGCCGTCAATATCGGCGATGGCGGGCGTGGAACGGACCGGCCCGCCAGTGCTGACGGGCCACCCCGGAACGGTCGAGCCGTCGCCGTTGAGCGCGTAGATGCTCCCGTCGTCCGAGCCGATTACGACCTCGGCGCGCTTGTCGCCGTCAATATCGCCGATGGCGGGCGAGCCGGCGATGTCATCGCCCGTCGCCACCGGCCACCCGGGCAAGAGCTCGCCCCGGCCGTTGAACGCGTATATCTTGCCGTCCTTACAGCCGACGACGATTTCGTCCCGGCCATCGCCGTTGATATCGCCCATCGACGGCGAGCTCTCCACCGGCCGGCCCTTGTCGAGGTCCACCGTTATCGGGAACGGCGACTTCGCGACGAGGGCCACCGCCGGGGCCGCCGCGCCCAATACAAGCGCCCACCACGCCACCCGGGCCAGGCGCACCCTCGCTCCCGCTACCGTCTTATCCGCCATATTGAAAGCTTCCGTTGAAGTTATTTAATTCCAGCTTATTACTAACATATTTCTAATTCCCCGTCAAGGTTTATTGCCGGCCTTTAACGGCCCTCAGCCTCCCCCTCGAGCCGCCATCGCTCGTGGACCCAGCCCCACTGCGCCGGGTATTTTCGGACCCACCGGCCTACAACGGCCGACCACGCCGCGGTGTCCTCGGCCAACGCGTCCCGGACGCGCGGCGCCGCGGACTTCGCCAGCGGCGGCTCGACGACCACGCGGTAGCTCAAATCCGGCTCCCGGACGATGAATATCGGCACTATCGGCGCGCCGGCCCGCCGCGCCAACAGCGCCGGCCCGAGCGGCGTCCGCGCCCGCCGCCCCATAAAATCCACCGCGACGCAAGGCATATCCGCGATATTCTGGTCCGCGAGAACGCCCAGGAAGCGGCCGCCGCGCACCCACGCCAACGGCGCGGCGACCGGCTCGGTGCGGTATATCGTCCGGACGCCCAGCCGCCGACGGTAACTTACGAGGAGCCGGTTGAAGTATTTATCGTAGGCCGGGTGCGCCAATACCGCGATGCCGCCCAGCCGCGCGGCGACGACGCCGCCCAAAAGCTCCCAATTACAAAAGTGCGCCGTCAGGCCGATGACGCCCGCGCCGCCGGCCAGCGCCCGCTCAATGTGTTCGAAGCCCTCCACGCGAACGTGCCGCCGTAGGAAACGCCGCCGCCAGCCGCCGAATATCATCAAATCGAAGAAGTCCAGGGCGAAGTGCCGGTACATCTCCCGACAGGTCCGCGCCGCCTCGCCTTCGGCCAGGGCGAGGACGTCGCCGAGCTGGCTCGTCGCCCGCCGGCGCGAGCGGCCGCCGGCGAGCCACGCCAAGTAGCCGAGGGGCCGCGCCGCCGCCAAGACGAGCCGCCGCGGCGTTAGCGCGACGAAAGCGCGGACGAGCAGGAACGCGGCGAAGAGGGCGCCGTGCCGGAAGGGCCTCGTTAGGCGGCGGAGCATAGGCCCATATTATAACGGCGCCCCGCCCGCGCGTCAAACCATTTCCTCGTCGAGCCAAAGAAAAAAGGGAGCCGGTCGGCTCCCTTGAAGGTTGCGTGGACGGAGGTTCTTAGCGGAAGAGGGCCTTGACGCGGCCCAAGGACGCCGGCGCGACGGTCGAAGAGGCCGGGCAGTGGACCTGGTATACCCAGCCGGAGAGCGTCGCGACGTAGAGATATTCACCGTAATAGGCCATGCCGTAAGGGGAACCCCCGGGGGAGGTGAACGACGCGACAAGCGAGCCCGTAGTAGCGAAGCCGTAAATCGCCGTGCCGTTCATACCGCCCCAGATCAGCTGGTTCCGGTGGTCGTAACCCGGGTCGTACATCGAGTTCGACAACTGGTACGTGCTGATGACGCTGCCGTTGGTAATGTTCAGATGGTAAAGCACCCGGCTAGAGTAATTCGGGCTGAGCAACGCGGTAGTCCCGGTTCCGCCGTCGCCGGTACACAGCGGCGCGAGGCCACGGTTTTGTATGCCGGGGCTGCTAAAAGACGAATAAATGCTCCCGTTCGCCTCGTTCGTTCGGTAAATATAGGGCGGCGTATTACTCTTCGCCTGGTAAAGGTAGCCGGTCGCGACGTAGGCGAGGCCGCGCATACTGGTCCCGTTCACCGCGCTGTAGGAATTATAGACGGACCCGCTCGCCGGGTTCATCCTATAAATGTAACCGGTGCTCGCGCTAAAAACGTAGAGGTAGTTAGTGCTACGGGCGACGGCGCACGACGACGAACCCGGCGCCGGAAACGAATTGACGACGTCGCCTAAGGCCGCGAACGCGGCGCTCGCCGCTAACAACCCGATGATTGTAAAAGCAAACGCCTTTTTCATTTGCCGATACCTCCTAAGGTTCATAGTTACGGTTAATTGTAGTTCTTGCCCGTATTCTAACATAACATTAGCCGGGATTAT
>CAZJNB010000257.1:0-3169 GCA_964547385.1 uncultured bacterium | reverse complement strand
CGAGAAGTTTTTGGATGGCGGCCGAGGCCCGGCCTTTGGCCCTGGCCTCCAACCAACGGCCCAGAAGTATTAACGTGATGATGACGGCCGCGGTCTCGAAGTAATAGTGGCCCTCGCCGCTGAAGAGTAGCTCGTAGGTGCTGTAGAAATACGCGGCGCTCGTGCCGATCGCGATGAGGGCGTCCATCCCGAGTATGCCGTGGCGCACGCCGCGGACCGTCTTCACGTAAAATTGCCAGCCGGCGAAGAACTGGACCGGCGTCGCGAGCCCGAGCATAAGCCACTCGTAACCGGAGAATCGGATCAAATACGAGACAACTAAGAGCGGAGCGGTGAAGGCCGCGGCGACCACCAGCCGGATGAGCACCGGCGAGACCTTTTTCTTCTCCTCGGGTTCTTCCTCCTCTTCGGCCTTATAGCCGAGGCCGCGGATGGCCGCGGCGATTTTCCCGAGTGAGATGACGGCGGGGACGAAGTCGACGCGCGCGACGGCCGAGGCCAGATTGACCGAGATCTTTATAACGCCCGGCAGAGCCCCTACGAAGTTCTCTATGTTGCCGACGCAGGTGGCGCAGGTCATATCGCCGACGTGGAGGATGGCCTTCTCGGCCGGGACGTCGTAACCCACGGCGCGAATTGCCGCCACCAGCTCGCCGAAGCGGCCGTGGCCGTCGTCGTAGGTTACGGTAACCTGCTCCGCGGCCAAGTTGACGTTGGCCTCCTTCACGAACGACAGCGACGTCAACGCCTTCTCGTTCGTCGCGACGCAGGTGGCGCAGGTCATACCGCTGAGGGGGAAGGTTACGGTCTTCATACGCGCCTCCGTTAGTCGAACGGTAGAGGGTAGGCTCTGGGGCCTACCCTCCAACCATTTCGTGGGTTCATTCGGGAGCGGTTTCCTCGGCCGTTCCCGGCGGCGCTTCGCCGGTCGCCGGGCCGCCGTAGCCGCCCATCATACCCATACCGCCGGAGCCCGGGCCGCCCATCATACCCATACCGCCCATACCGGGGCCGTGGGGCGGCATAGCCATCCCGCCGGGGCCCATATGCCGACAAGGCATGCCGCCGGCGCCGCCGGTGCCACAACCGCTGGCGAAGAGGACCGCCTTCGTGAGGGTGCATATGCCCAGGAGGACGGCCAGGATGATGATGACGATCGCGACGATTTTCGCGAGCTTCTTCGGGCCGGCCTCTGCTCGCGCCGTGACGAACCAGAGCCAGAAGCCGAAGAGAATTACCAACAGCTCAAGCGCGAACGCAACTTGCCAGTTGAACATTAGTCCACCTCCTCGAGTTACGCTTAGAGTTAAATAACGACTATTTTGATTATATTATAGCGTCGGCTAAATGTAAAACAAAAAGCCGGCCGTCGGACCGCGCTTGTCGAAAAGTCCGGGCCGGCGGGTATCGCCTTTAGGCCCGCGCGCCGCGGCGGCTCTTCTCGGCCCGGGCGTCCTCGCCCTCCGAGACGCCGGCGCCGTCGTCGGGCACGCGGGTCATCAGGCCGCCGAAGCGGCGATACTCGTCCATCCGGCAGGAGTGGACGAACTGGCCTTTATAGACGGTGATGTCCGGGCAGGAGTCGCACATATCCGCGCGGCCGTCGGCCAGGACGTCGGGCGCCTGGATGATGCCGATACTCTGGCCGTAGACCGGCTTGGTGAACAGCCGAAGGGGGTTGGCGAGGAAGCGTTTCGTGAGGGCGCGGACGCGGGCGTCGAAGAGGCTCGCGAGGAATAGCTTGCGGCCCAGCTTCGTCGTCCGCGTATACGCGAAGTACGTGCCGTGAAGGAAGTGATGGACCGTCTGGGCGAACTCGACGGTCTTGGGCCCGACGGCGCCGTACCAACGCTCGTCGTCGGCGACCATCAGCGCGATGAGCCATTTGAAGGATTCGTGGCGCTCGGTGCCGCCCAGATACGCCGCGGCGTCGTATTCCGGCACGTTCTCCTTGATGAGGCGCCACACGTCGTTCGCGGTAATGTCGTATTGGTCCGGCTCCTCCGTCGACGCGTAGCCGAGCGTCGCGGCGTCCATCTCCACTTCCCGGCCCGCGACCACGTACCTCACGCCCGGCTTCACGAGCGCCGCGCGGTAGCAGATGAACGTCTGGCCCTGGACGTGTCGGACGTGCTTGATGCCCCAGCGCACGAGCGCCGGAATCTGCTCGAAGTTGTCCTTATATACGGTGATGCCGAAGGAGGTGGGAACGCCGCCGACGCGGGCCATAATCTCCACGTAGTGTTCGCGGAGGGGGAGGAGGCCCACCTCGTCCTTGCCCTCCCAGCCGGCGCGGTTCTGCATCATATCTATATGAAAGGCGACGCCGACGAGGCCCGCGCGCTTAAGCTCCCGCATTACCTCTTCCGTTACGGCCTTGCCGTTCGTCAGCAGATACGGCTTTATCCCCTGGGCCGCGATGAACGCGACGAGCTCGACTATTTCCGGGTAGCAGAGCGGCTCGCCGCCGGCGATGGAGACGTTGTCGATGTTGCGGTATTCCTTCATCAGGAGGATGTCCTGCTGGAGCTCCGCGAGGGGACGGTGCCCCTCGAGCTGTTGGCGGTAACACCCTTTGCAATGGATGTTGCAGGCGTCGGTTATCTCGAGCCAGCCGATGGGGTTGTCGTTTTTAGACCAGGGGAAACGGTAAAGCTCGGATTTCTTCAGCTCGGGCATAATGACTCCTCACGTGTAAATAACAGTATCTTCCATTTTACTAAATAGGCGCGAAAAATCAAATATTTTTTTTTGGTCGTCGTTTGGCGTGTTACTGCAACGTAAAAATGTTAGTGGTTGACGTTGGCCGGAATGGGTAACGCTATGGTATAAATGTTTAGCTATGGCGTCGGGAGAACGAGGGGGGGCGGAGCTTTTGGGGCGGCGGAAGCGAACGATAGGTTTGTCGTGGCAGTAGATTCTTACTTCGCCGGAGAGGAGGAAGCGGAGTTCGATAGTGGCTTTGGCGTAGGAGGCGCGGCGGGGGTTGGGGGGTATCTGGAGGGTCCGGCGGTGGAGGGAGATAGTGTTGTCGGGTTTAACGACGCGGTGGTCTTTAAGGGCGCACCCGGCGCCGAGGTCGAGGGTGGGGGGAAGGGGACGCCAGGCGGGCTTAGGGACATTAGGGGCCTGGGCGAAGCGGCGGTTGTAGCGGCGGTGGAAGGAGGAG
>CAZJNB010000256.1:0-3175 GCA_964547385.1 uncultured bacterium | reverse complement strand
AGGACCAGCTTCTCTAAGTCGAGGGCGAAGAGAGTCGCCGCGGAGAGCTCGCGTATGAAAATGGCCACGAGCGCCCAAATCAAAATCGCGAGCACCGGCCAGGCCGCGGCGTATTCGGCGCCGTAGATGAGGGGGAAAAGTTGAAAGGCGACGAGCGACGTTCCTACGCCGATGGGGACCGCGAGGGCGACCAGGAATTTGAACGCGGTGCGCGACGCGTCCCGGAAGGGGTCGGGCGACGCCGGCCAGAAACGGGAGAGTATCGGGTAGACCGCTTCCCGGAAGGACCCCGCTACCATAACGAGGCCCTCGACGATACGGCTCGCGGCGCCGTAAAGGCCCAACGCGCGGTCGCCCGCGAGCAGTTTTAATAATACGGCGTCGCTTCGCCAATAGAGGGTAGCGACGAGTGCCGATAGCGAGAAGGGCACCGCGTGGCGGACGAACGCCCGGAGCTCGCGCCAGTTTACGCGCGGTGCGGGCCGGGCGAACTTCGCGAAGCATATACCCGCGGCGAGCATTAGCGAGAGCGCGTTGGCGCCGACGTAAAGGCTTATGATAGCGAGGATGCCGGCGTGGAAATGTATCGCGCCGCCGACGAGGGCCAGCACCACCACGTTGTTGAAAACGAGGACGACGGCGATGAATTCCATCCGCTCGAAGGCCTGGAAGACGTCGGTGAAGGACGCGAGCAGACAGGCGAACGTTAGGGCCGCGGCCGCCGCGGTCGCGGCGCCGGCGCCCGGGCCGCCGAAGGTAGCGTAGACGGCCGCGGCGGCGGCGACTATAATCGCGCCGCCCGCGCCTCGGACGAGCAGCGACATCGTTAGGTAGTGCGGCGCCAGGCCGCGGTCGCGTGCGATCTCCCGCACCACCAGCGGCGTCAGGCCGGCTTGGAGGAGGACGACGGCAAGGGTAGTTACGGCGAAGGAGAAGACGAAGACGCCGAAGTCGGCCGCGCCCAGGTGTCGAGCGATGAGGACGGCCGCCGCGAACGAAATTACTTTGGCGGTGAAGCGGGCGAGCGCGAGGGAGATATAGTTGCGGGATAGGCGGGCTTGCACAGACATTATAATAAATTACGGCCGAACGAGCGGTTCGGCCGGCGCCGAGGCGGGGCGGAGCGCTTCGGCGCTACCGGCCCCCTTTACTTTCGGCTCGCAACGCCGGTATTATCGCTAAAACCGCGGCGACGAAGATGAAGGTCGTCCGGTTGATGAGCCAGTTTTGGTAGAGGGGTGCGACGAGGTTATGGACGAACCACCCGAACAAGCCCGCGGTCAGCCCGAGCGCTACCGCGGCGTGAAGCGGCGACGCTTCTCTTATCGCGCGCCGCGCGGCGCGGAATAAGAAGAACATGAATAACAAGAAGGCGGCGAGGCCGACGAGGCCCTGTTCCGCGGCGATCAATAACCACGTGTTGTGCACCGGGAAGAGGAGGTTGAACTCCAGGCCTGTAACTTCGTAGAGGGGGAAGGCTTCCGGGAAGTTATTGAGGCCGATGCCGACGAGGGGATTATGTTTTATCATCTCGAACGCGTTCCGCATTAGGGCGATGCGGACGTTATCTTCCATCGTTGCCATAAAGAAGTTCAAGCGTATGAGGAGTTTTCCCGAGAGGAGAGCGAGGAGGATAACGACTTGCACCGCCGCGGCGAGGGTGACCCGCGTAGCGTGGCGTGATAGACGCGGAAAACGTCGCGCCGCCAGCACAAGCAACATAACGAGGGCTACGATCATCGCGGCGAGTCCGCCCCGCGAGTACGTGAGAAGGAGGGCCAGGAAGGCCAGCGCCACCAGCGCTACAATGCCCCACCGCCGCCGCTTGGACATCGGATAGAAGAAGAACAGCGAGACGAACAGCGGCACGGTGAGCTCGAAGAAGCCGGCGAGCGAGTTGCAATAACCTGTCGTCCCGCAGGCGCGGATGGGGCTTGTGGGGTCGTAGGGGCGGGCGTGGGAGATGCCCATATAGATACCGAACTCGGCGAGGAGGTCGTACATCTGCCACGGGAAGAAGAACTGCAATATAGCCAGGAACGATTGTAGCGCGATGTCCGCGCCGAGGATGATGATGACGATTTTCAACTGGCGGTCGGTCTTGAGGTAATTGACTACTACCAAGAAGAACAGAAACATCTCGAACATACGGAGCAATTCGAAGATGCTATACGTGTAGTCGAGGCCGAAGAAGGAAGAAAGCACCGCCGGGATGAAGAGGAGGGCGAGCGCACTCGCGGTGGGGGGGAACCGTATCGCCTGGACGCGGCCGGCCGCGGCTTCGATGACCCAGAAGAAAATGAATAAGTAGAGAGGGATTTCGTACGAGTATAATACCGGGACGTTCAATATCCCCGGGTGCTCGACATCCGGCATCGGCGCCAAGTAGCGCGCGATGAATATGGGGAGGAGGATTACAAGCAGGTAGAAGAACGGCGTCTTCGCGTTGCGGAAGAATAGCATCAACGCGCAGACGGCTACGACGACCAAGGCCGGGGCAAGGAGTTTCAGGCCGAAGTTGGCGTATATCCAGGCGAACGCCACCGTCGCGACGAGCGCGCCGCCAAAGGCTACTATTTTTACCAGTCTCTCGCGAGCCATAGCTAAAGCGCGCCGGCGGCCTAAGCCGTCCGTAGAACGTTCAATACCCGGGCGACCGCCCGAGCGTAATGCGTCCCCGGCCAATAGACGCGGCCGCAACGCGGGCACCGGCCGAAGATGTTCTGCGTCTTTCGGACGTGAGGCGGCAGCCGGTCGTGGACCTCTTTTTTATCCACCGATTCCAACCGGCGGTTGCATTCCAGGCACCGGCCCATCGCGTCGGCGGTAAAGCTCAAGCCGAAGCGCCGTGCCGTAGCCGCCAATTGGGCGAGGACGTCGTCCTCTTCGATTACAAATACCTCGGCGTCGGTGCGGCCGGCGAAGGCGCGCCGGCGCGTTACCAACGTCCTTTTCGTCCGAAGTGTCTCGCGCCACGTCGCCGCGGCGTCGAAGTCCCGAAGGTATATCGTATCGTAGCCGAGCATTCGCAAGTAACGTGCCAGCCGACCTAACGCCGCGTCGGCGATGAACTTCCGGGGGGCGTTGGCGTCCCCGCACATATACGTTTACCAAAACGCCGGCGCGCCTGCGAGCCGCACGACCACAACGGGGACGGCGCCGCTCACGATGTGGG